>JBDTAA010000014.1:0-16608 GCA_039924805.1 Cryobacterium sp. | reverse complement strand
GGTTCGGCGTTGGCCGCTCGTCGGCTGGCGCGGTGTCATCCGTGGGCGGAAGGCGGAATCGATGACGTTCCGTTGAAGCGCACGCGTCGCTACCAAGTGACGCGATTTGGTTTTGTCGTCGCACCAGGCCATGGAAAGGGCTGACCCGAAGTAATGGACCTCTTAGGTACGATTCTCTGGCCACTGAAATGGGCGGTCGAGCTTCTTCTTGTTGCCTGGCACTGGCTGTTTTCCAACGTGGGCCTCGGCTATAACGACGGCATCACGTGGGTGTTGTCCATCGTGGGCCTGGTCCTCGTCGTACGAGCTGCCCTCATCCCCATCTTCGTCAGGCAGATCAAGAGCCAGCGCAAGATGCTCGAGGTTGCGCCCCAGCTGAAGAAGATCCAGGACAAGTACAAGGGCAAGAAAGACCAGTTCTCCCGTGAGGCCATGTCTCGCGAGACGATGGCGCTCTATAAGCGCACCGGAACGAACCCGCTGAGCTCCTGCCTTCCCCTGCTGCTGCAGATGCCCATCTTCTTCGCCTTGTTTTCCGTGCTCAACGATGCCCAGCACCTCAAGGCCGGCGTCGGGCTGCTCGACCAAGAGCGGGCTCAGAGCTTTGGCAACTCGAAGCTGTTCGGTGAGGCGCCGCTCAGCGACTCCTTCGCCTCTCAGTGGGGTCTCATGCAGACCGGGGAACCCTTCAGCTCTGCAGTGATGATCATCGCCGCCGTCATGGTCGTTCTGATGACGGCTTCGCAGTTCATCACCCAGCTGCAGATTGTCTCGAAGAACATGTCGCCCGAGACCAAGGCGAGCCCGATGTTCAAGCAGCAGCGGATCATGCTGTATCTGCTCCCCCTCGTCTTCGCCTTCTCGGGCGTGGCCTTCCCCCTCGGCGTCATGTTCTACTGGCTCACATCCAACTTCTGGACCATGATTCAGCAGTTCATCGTGATCCGTAACATGCCCACCCCCGGCAGCGAGGCCGCCAAGGCCCGCGAGGAACGCCTGGCCCGCAAGGGAAAGCTCATCGCGGCTGACGGGGACGTCATCATTGTTGAGGAACCCAAGAAGCCCGCCCAGCGCCAGCAGCCGGTTGGCAAGAACCGTGCGAAAAAGCAAACCGGCCCTAAGAAGTAGACGAGAGACCGACGTGACTGACGTGACTGAAACCGACTCGACCGTGCCCGCCGACGCTGCAGAGGCCACCGCGCCCGAGGCGACCGTGGGCCCAGAGGCCGAGGGCAGCGCTGCCCACGGTGACGACTCCCCCACCGTCGACCAGCTCGAGCAGGAAGGCGACATCGCCGCGGATTACATTGAGGAATTCCTCGACATCTGCGACCTCGACGGCGACATAGACATCGACGCTCGCAACGGCCGCGCCTACGTGTCGGTCAACGCCTCGGAGGTCGACACGCTGCGCGTATTGTCCAAGCCGGACACGGTCAACGCTCTGCAGGAGCTCACCAGGCTGGCCGTGCAGAACAAGACTGGGTCTTTCTCCCGGTTGATCCTGGACATCGGCGGGTCGCGCGAGGCGCGGCAGGCCGAACTCTCGGCCCTGGTCGGTCGTGCGATCGAGCGGATTGAGTCCGGCGCCGCCGAGGCAGCCCTTCCCTCGATGTCGTCGTACGAACGCAAGCTCGTTCACGACCTGGTCTCCGAACGTGGTTACGTTTCCGAGTCCAAGGGCGAGGGCCGCGACCGCCACACGGTCATCTCGGCAGCCTAGCTCCACGTGACACCGTTCCGCGTGGCACTGTGACCGAGCAGCTCGAGGCCGAACCCGCCGTGGCGGCGGACCTCTTCGGCGACCAGCTCGACGTCGGGCGTGCTTTCGCGAGGAATTTAGCTGATCAGGGCGAACTTCGTGGTCTCATTGGGCCACTGGAGCTACCTCGATTATGGAGCCGCCACATCCTCAATTGCGCCATCGTTGCGCCCCTGTTGCGGCCCGGGCTGGTCGGAGACGTGGGGTCAGGTGCCGGTCTTCCTGGCCTCGTTCTGGCGATCGCTCGGCCGGACGTATCGTTCGTTCTGATCGAGCCCATGGAACGACGAGTGGCCTGGCTGAACGACCAGGTGACGACGCTGGGCCTCACCAATACGACCGTGCTCCGCGCTCGGGCCGAGGATGTGCGGCTGGAGCAACGCCTTGATCAGGTCACGGCCCGGGCGGTCAGTGCTTTCCGCACTCTGATTCCGCTCACCGCTCCTCTGGTCAGACCGGGCGGCGAGATGGTGCTGATGAAGGGTGCCGGCGCCCAGGCGGAAATCGAGGCGGCCGCCAAGGCGATTCGCACGTATCGATTGAGCAATGTGGAAGTGATTACGCTCGGTCAGGGCGTGCTGCACGAGGTCACGAGGGTGATACGGGCTACAGTTGACTAGTCCCAGGTCCCGCCGCTCGCCCTCGGGCGCACGGCGGACCGAGGTTCACTTTCGGGTGGCTCATCAACCGTCAAACGTAAAGGTTTCACGTGAAACATCCTGGTGAAGATCAGCAAGTCAGCAGCGAGGCGTTGGGCTTCGACACTCCCCTCGCCCGTGAGATCTCCGACCTGACCCGACGCCGCCAGGCCATTGCCTCCGAGGAGCTGCCACGGCCCCTGAAAACCCGGGTTTTGACCGTGTCTAATCAGAAGGGCGGGGTAGGCAAGACGACGACGGCGGTCAATCTCGCCGCCGCACTCGCGCGCCAGGGTGCCCGCGTGCTGGTCATCGACCTGGATCCCCAGGGGAACGCCTCAACCGCCCTGGGCGTTGAGCATCGCGCGGAGACTGCCAGTGTCTATGACGTCATAATCAACGACATGCCGCTTGCTGATGTGGTGCAGAAGAGCCCAGAATTTGGTGCCCTGTTCTGCGTTCCAGCAACAATTCACCTGGCTGGAGCCGAAATCGAACTGGTTTCCTTGGTCGCCAGGGAGCAGAGACTGCGTCGCGCACTTGACCTGCACCTGCGGGAAATGGCGGAGCCTTACCATTACGTGTTCATCGACTGTCCCCCATCGCTCGGCCTGCTGACAATCAACGCGTTCGTGGCCGCCCGCGAGGTCCTGATTCCCATCCAATGCGAGTACTACGCCCTGGAGGGCCTTAGCCAGCTGCTGAAGAACATCAAGCTGATCGAAAAGCACCTGAACCCGGACCTCGCTGTATCCACCATCCTGCTCACTATGTACGACAGCCGCACCAATCTGGCCAACCAGGTGGCGCAGGACGTTCGGGACCACTTCCCCAACGAGGTTCTCGACACTCTGATCCCGCGTTCCGTGCGCGTGTCTGAGGCTCCGAGCTATGGCCAGAGCGTCATCAGCTACGACCTGAATTCAGCGGGATCTCTCTCCTACCTTGAAGCAGCGGCAGAAATCGCCCGACGGGGCGCCCCAGAAACAGGAGCACAGGAATAATGGCGAAAAGGACTGGCCTCGGCCGCGGAATTGGCGCTTTGATCCCCGTTCAGGACTCTGCGCGTCGTCCCGTGGATGTCTTTTTCCCGTATGCGGAGGGGCAAGATCCCGACAGGGCGGCTGTGGCCGTGTTGGATGATGAATTCGGCGCGCTTCTGCCCGTGCCGGGCGCCCGGCTGGCGCACCTCGATCCGGCCGACATCGTGCCGAATGCGGTGCAGCCGCGCACAGTGTTCGATGAGTCCGACCTCTCCGAACTGATTCACAGCATCCGCGAGGTCGGGGTGCTGCAGCCCATCGTGGTGCGCCCCCTGGTGGAACAGCCGGGCAAGTTCGAGCTCGTGATGGGTGAGCGTCGCCTTCGGGCGAGCAAGGCCGTCGGTCTGGCGAGCATCCCGGCAATCGTTCGCGAAACGGCCGACGTCGACATGCTGCGCGACGCGTTGCTGGAGAACCTGCACCGCGCCCAACTCAATCCGTTGGAAGAGGCCTCAGCGTACCAGCAGCTGCTGGCCGATTTCGGTATCACGCAAGACGAGCTCGCGACACGAATTGGTCGGTCACGGCCACAGATCACCAACACACTGCGTCTCTTGAAGCTTCCGGAACCGGTTCAGCTTCGCGTGGCCGCCGGCGTACTCACTGCCGGCCACGCGCGGGCGATCCTGTCTGTGGGGGACTATCAGGGGATGCTCCGGCTCGCCGACAAGATCGTCAACGAAGACCTGTCGGTGCGCGCCGCCGAGGCCGCCGCGACCGCGGTGCCCAAACCACCCTCCGTACGTCCCGCCGCCGGCAAGCGCCACGGTCACCTCGACGAAATCGCCGAGCGCCTGGGGGATCGGCTCGACACCCGGGTCAAGATCAATCTCGGAGCAAGAAAAGGCCAGATCACAGTGGATTTTGCAACGATCGGTGACCTCAATCGCATTCTCGGCGTCTTGGGTGAGCCTGGCTTCGCAGCCAACTAGCTCCGACCCCGTAGGATCGTTCCTGACGACGCGAAAACAGCCGTTTCTGGTGCATTTGGGCCGTTGATGCCACTCGGACAAGAGTGAAAGTCGTGCGCACTCGCGCGCCTCGGCCACGTCACTTCCAGAGTCCACTGGATGCAAGGGCGGCCCATCGCCCGCCGGGACACGATGTTTCACGTGAAACATGCCCGAACCGGGGCGCACGTTCCCTCGCTGCTAGCACGTGTTTCCCTGTTGTATCGCGCTCTTCTAGCGCCCGACGCCGGGAAATCTATGATGGGACGATTCGTGACCAGTCATTTATCGGGGCCACCGGCGGCCTCGTCTAAGGGTCCTGCGGAAACCAACCGACTTCCGTGGACGCTGCGGCTTTCCGCTTCAAGACTCCACAGACGTACACCGCCAGGCGATTCTATGGAGTTTTCACCGTGTTTCACGTGAAACATGTCTATTTCCTCGTAGATTGCCGAGTCGACGGTCTGCGCCCGGCTGTGTTAGAGCACTGGGCCCGATGGCCACCGAAATTTGAGGGCTGCCAGCGTTTGAGGGCTGCGAGCAGTTGAAGGCTGGGAGCGAACTGCGGCTCGAACTGGGCGGGTCCCCGTTGCTGCACACGCTGGCGTGGCGCGGTCCTATTCCGGCCGTGGGGCACGGCCGGCCCGTGCGCGAGCCGAATGGCGGGGCATCGGGCCCGTGATGCGCTTGTTGGCGGGGAGGAGTAGCCGCACGGTCATGAGCGGTGTTTCACGTGAAACATTGCCTCTGGCGGCCGTCCCCAGTTCCGGCAAAATGAGCACGGCTCGGTGTTCCGCACCCGCGTGAAGCCCGACGAACTTGCGAAGGACCTATGGGGCGGCGGGGGGCTCCAGTTGGCAATGTTTCACGTGAAACATGTCTTTTGTTCGTAATCGACCGACGCCGAGGGGTGTCCCTGCGCCCAGTGCATGAGAGCCCGCCCCCGAGGTGCCCATTTGTGGACCCGCGGCGGGATCGACGCTGATTCATTGGATTCACCGTGGATTCACCGTGGATTCACCCGTGGGTTCATCCATGGTGGTGTCGTTAGAACAGTCAGGACTGGTTCGGCCTGGACACCCACGGGCCGCAAGCGGCCCACGGGGAAGGAATTCAGGGCCACAATCGCCGAAGCGATTCGAATCCGAATGTCGGGGTCCGGAGCACAGGAGGGCCGCCGTTCCGCACGGGTCAGCGGGCATTCCAGGCCACACATGTGCGCGTTGGGTAGAGGAGATGGAGAGCGCGGCGGTGCTGCGTGTTTCACGTGAAACATGTGCTCCTGGTCCTGGTCCTGGTTCCTGTCCCGGTCCGCACCAGTGGTTCCCGTTCGCGTAGCGCGTTGCGTAGGTGCCCTCGAGGCAGCGAGGGCCCTGGGCCACAGGTGCGGGTGCGGGGGAGTGCGCGGCCGCGTGGCGTGACGCTTCCGCTTCACGTGGAACACGTGCTTTCTGCCGGGGAGCCTGGCGCTGCGGCCGACGTGCACCGTCAGACACTGGCTCGAGTAGCAGGGAGCCCGTGGGAGCTCGTGCCTCAGTACGTGCGAGCCGGTCTCGTGCCGCCCCGCTCGTGGTGGGGATCGCACGAAGGAACGGCGCGGTCAATCGTCGAGGGCGGGAGGCGGCATCAGCTCGGGGATGCCCGTACCCGGAAGCACTCAACGGGCGCCTACCCGGTCCGCCACTTTCCGTAATATGCAGTCTGATCAGGCATTACAATAGACGTCTGATCCAAAGCCCGACGTTCTGTCGCACGACTCACCGACGCAGATGAAACCCGCACTCCGCTCGTGCGCATGTTTCACGTGAAACATGCCACCAAAGTGCGGGGGGAGTCAGGGCTCTGAGACAGCGGCCCGGGCGAGGGCCCCGTAGACCGCGCCCAGGGAATCGCCGGAAGCCTCGATCGACAGCGGGACGAGGGAGGTCTCCGTTAGGCCGGGCAGAACGTTCGCTTCGAGGAACCACGGTGTGCCATCGGCGTCAAGAATCAAGTCAATTCTCGAGAGATGGCGGAGACCGAGGAGCGAGTGAATCGCCACCGCGGTCTGCGCCACGCGTTCCGTGACGTCAGCAGCCATGCGCGCGGGCGTGTAGAAGAGGGTTTCCCCGGCGTTGTAGCGCGCTTCAAAGCTGTACACGCCGCTCAGGGGAACGATTTCAACCACGGGAAGCGCCGTCGGGCCGTCGCCGGTGTCGATGACCGTGACGGACACCTCCGTGCCGTCGATCTTGGCTTCAACGAGGGCCACGTCTGCGTAGGCATAGGCGTCGACCATGGCCCGAGGCAGTCCAGCGGCCGCGGTGACAACCGTGACGCCCTGGGCCGACCCACCCTGCGCGGGCTTCACGACGACGGGGGTCGGGAGCGAGGCCTGGATCCGCTCGAGCACGCTCGTCGCCCCGAGGTCGCGGAACGTGTCCTTCGACAGAGCAATTGACGCCGGCGTGGCGAAGCCGGCCCGGCGCACGAGCTCCTTGGCGATGGGCTTGGACCAGGCCAGGGCGGCCGACTCACCGTGAGAGCCGACATGGGGGATACCGGTGCTCTCGATGAGCGCAAGGAGTGCGCCGTCCTCGCCGGTGGCGCCGTGCAGCGTAGGCCAGATCAGATCGGGCGTACGTTCGATGAGCTCCGAGAGCAGCCCGGCGTGCGGATCGATGACGGTGACGGTGTGTCCGAGGCCCGAGAGAGCGTCGGCCAGGCGCCGTCCAGAGCGCAGCGACACCTCGCGTTCGTGCGAGATTCCGCCCGCGAGGACCACGATGTCAAGTGGAGCAATGTTGTTCATTATCTGGGGTTTTCCTTGCTCTTGCTGACGAGGGCGGGGATCAGGAGGCGTCGGGCGGCGGTGAACCGAACCGGGAATCCATGCGCGATGCGTGGAGTGACCCGGTGCCGGCGAATGTGTCGAGCAGATCGATCTCTTCGCGGATGACGGTCGCGAGGCGGCGCACGCCGATGCGGATGTTCTCGGCGGTGGGATAGCAGAAGGACAGTCGCATGTTCTGGCGCCCATCCCCGTCCGCGAAGAACGCCGTCCCCGGTGTGTAGGCCACGAGTTCCGTAACGGCGCGGGGAAGCATGGCTTTGGAATCGAGCTCATCGGGGAGGGTGACCCAGACGTAGAAGCCACCGTTGGGGTTCGTCCAGGTGAGCTCCGGCAGGTATTCCTCCAGGGCGCCGACAAGGGCCAGTTTTCGCTCGTGATAAACGCCTCGGAAGGTATTGATCTGAGCCTTCCAATCGGCAGTGGACAGATACTCCGAAATCACGGACTGCGTAAACGAACTGGGCGAGAGCACGGCCGCCTCGTTCGCGAGGACGAGCTTCTCCCGGATGGCATGCGGGGCGAGTGCCCAGCCCACACGGAAGCCGGGTGCGAGCGTCTTGGAGAAGGTGCCCAGGTACACGACGCCGTCCTCTTCCACCGAGCGCATGGCATCCGGAGCCGGGCGGTCGAAGTACAGCAGGCCGTAGGGGTTGTCTTCGAGCACGAGGATGTCATTCTGCCGTGCGATCTCAAGGATCTCCAGGCGCCTCTCCCAGCTGAGGGTGACGCCGGCCGGGTTGTGGAAGCTGGGAATCGTGTACAGGAACTTGATCGTCTTGCCGTCGGCCTTCAGCCGGGCGATGTGCTGTCGGAGCGACTCCGGGATGAGGCCGTTGTCATCCATCGCGACGTGCTGCACCTCCGCCTGGTACGACTTGAAGATGACGAGCGCGGTGACATAGCTCGGTCCCTCAGAGAGAACGACGTCCCCTGGGTCGAGGAACAGCTTGCTGACCAGCTCGAGCGCGTGCTGGGAGCCGGTCGTGACCACGACGTCGTCGGCGTTGGCGCGGATGCCTTCGAGCGCCATGACGTCGAGGATTTGTTCGCGCAGCAAGGGGATGCCTTGGCCGGACCCGTATTGCAGGGCGGCCGGCCCGCGGTCGCGCATGACGCGATCCATGGCGTCGATGACGACGTCCTGGGGCAGGGCAGCCACGTAGGGCATGCCGCCGGCCAACGAGACGACCTCCGGGCGCGAGGCCACCGCGAACAGGGCGCGCACCTCGGAGGCGCGCAGCCCGGCGGCTCGCTCGGCGTAGTGGTGGAACCACGGGTCGAGGTTGTTGCCTGACTGGGAGAAGCCCTGTGCTGTCACGTCAATTCCGATCTGGTGTTCTCTTCATCGTATGGGGTGATCCTGGACCGTCCGAAATGTGTCGGTGCCCGCGGAGGGGATACTGGGCCACAAAAAAAGACCCGCCCGGCGCGAACCGGACGGGTCTTTCGTTCCTCAGGAACTGACGGGTCGGCTACGCGAGGTAGGCGGCCAGATCGGCTTCGAGGGCAGGCTTCGGCTTGGCGCCGATGACGGTCTTAACGACCTCGCCCTTCTGGAAGACCTTCATCGCGGGGATGGAGGTGATCTGGTACTTCGCGGCGAGGCCCGGGTGATCGTCGACATTCAGCTTGACGATGTCGATCTTGTCGGCGTGCTCGTGCGCGATCTGGTCAAGAATCGGGCTGACGGCGCGACACGGGCCACACCATTCGGCCCAGAAGTCGACCAGAACGGTCTTCTCGTTGTTGATGACTTCCTGGTCGAAGGTTGCCTCGGTGACAGAGCGTGCAGTCATGTAGTTCTCCTTAGTTGGTAACGGTTGCGAGTTCGGTTTCGCTGGCCTTGGCCAGCAAGTCCTGGGGGAGTGTGGAGAGGTAGTGCTCGGCGTCGAGCGCCGCGACGCAGCCGGATGAGGCGGCCGTTACGGCCTGGCGGTAGGTCGGGTCGACGACGTCGCCCGCGGCGAAGACGCCCGATTGGCTTGTCTTCGAAGACCGGCCTCCGACGGAGATGGTGCCCTCGGGGGTGAGGTCCAGCTGGCCGTGGACAAGGTGCGTGCGGGGGTCGTTCCCAATGGCGACGAACAGCCCGCCAAGGTCGAGGGTGCTCTCCGTTCCGGCAACGGTATCGCGCAGGCGAACGCCGTCAACGGCTTCCGCTCCAAGAATGCCCACGACCTCTGAGTTCCAGATGAACTCGATCTTTTCGTTGGCGAAAGCGCGGTCCTGCATGATCTTGGACGCGCGCAGGGTGTCCTTGCGGTGAATGACATAGACCTTGCTGGCGAAGCGGGTGAGGAAGGTCGCTTCCTCCATTGCGGAGTCGCCGCCGCCGACCACGGCGATGGTCTTTCCCTTGAAGAAGAAGCCGTCGCAGGTGGCGCACCAGGAGACACCGTGGCCCGAGAGGCGCTCTTCGTCATCGAGACCGAGCTTGCGGTACGCCGACCCGGTGGCGACGATCACAGCGAGTGCCTCGAGCTTTTCGCCGGAGCCGAGGGTTACCGACTTGATCGGACCGGTGAGGTCGACCTCGGCGACGTCGTCGTAGACGACCTCGGTGCCAAAGCGTTCGGCCTGCTCCTGCATCTTCGTCATGAGGTCGGGGCCCTGGACGCCCTCCGGGAAACCGGGGTAGTTCTCGACGTCCGTCGTGTTCATCAGCTCGCCGCCGGCCTCAACCGAACTGGCGATTAGCAGCGGCTGCAGGTTTGCGCGAGCGGCATAGACCGCGGCCGTATAACCGGCGGGGCCGGATCCAATGATGATGATCTGGCGCACGCGTACACTCCTTGTAATTAGGGAAAAACGGGGGAAGGGATCGAAATCTCGCTTCGCTTCCCGGTACAACACATCCTAATCGGATGCTATTCCGGGCCTCCGGCGGTCGGCGGCGGGGAAGGGTTAGCTCTGGCGGCGGAGCCGGGCACGCAGCGGGTCCAACACGGCCCTTAGTTCCGCGCTCCGCATCAACAGGAGCATCCCGAAGTAGGTGACCGACATGACGGTCCCAATGATGAGCATGGACAGGATCGCCGGGAGACGGTCTGATACGGCGAACCCGCCGTCCTGCGTACCGCCGAGCACCCGGAGCAGCGTCAGGCCGAGGGCGAGCGGGAGCAGGATCGCGAAGAGGTACTTGACCAGGCTGCGAGTGATCCGGCGAGCGTCGATTCCGCCCATGCGTCGGTGCAGGAGTACAGCCGCGAGCCCGGTCTGGGCGATGCCTGAGACCGTTACGACGAGCGCGATACCCACGGCGATCCACTCCTTTGGCAGCAGCAGGCAGCCGAGCACGCCGACCAGGATGAGCACAACCTGGAACAAAGTGAAGAAGAAGGGCGTGCGAGTGTCTCCGAGCGCATAGAAGGTGCGCTGAAGCACGAAGAGGATACAGAACGCAAGGAGGCCGAGAATGAAGGCGACAATCACATTCCCGATGCCCTGCACCTGCTCGAACGGCCGAGCGAATACTGCTGCGAACGGATACGCGCACACGCCGATAACGGCGGAGGCGAGCACGATCAAGAGGGTTGTTCCGCGGATCGCGGAGGAGGCATCCGAGCGCACAAGATCGTACATGCCGCGCGAGGCATGTTCACTCATCCGCGTGAAGTAGGCGGTCGCCACCGAGACGGTAATGACCGAGTGAGGCAGCATGAAGATCAGCCAGGCGGTCGCGAGGACGGCGACCGATGCCTTGCCCGTGGCCACGAGCGCGACCTGCGTCTCGACGATCCCCGCGGCAGTCGTGAGCAGCAGCATGCCGAAGGTCCAGCCCGCCATCTTGCCCGCGGTGCCGAGTCCGACCCCGCGAAAGTGGAAGTCCGGACGGTAGCGCAGGCCTATTCGCCGCCAGAAGTAGTACAGCACGACCGCCTGGGCGAGCACGCCGAGGGTGGCGCTGCCCGCGAGCAGGGCGATCATCCCCGGGCTGAAGGCCGCGGCGGATCGCTGGCCGGTTGGATCGGCGCCGAAGAGGAGGCCGAATGCGATCAGGCCCGCGATCGCGACGATGTTGTTGAGCACCGGCACCCAGGTGGACGGACCGAACGACCTGCGAGCGTTCAGGACCTCACCGAGCAGCGTGTACAGCCCGTAGAAGAAAATCTGGGGAAGACACCAGTACGCGAAGGCGATCGCCAATCCCAGATGCGCGCCCCTCAGGGGGAGTCCGATGAACGCAGTGATGACCGGGGCGAGCAGGGTTGCCACGAGTGTTGTCGCGCCCAGAATGAGGAGGGCCAACGTCAGGAGCTTGTTGATGTAGGCGGTGCCGCCGTCGGCGTGCAGGCTGGCGCGTACGATCTGCGGCACGAGCACGGCCGTCAGGATCCCGCCCGCCACGATCACGTAGACCGTGTTCGGGAGCTGGTTGGCCAGGCCGAAGGCGTCGGCGCTGTCGCCGAACTGGCCGATCATTGCGGCGAGAACGATCAGCTTCACGAAGCCGAGGATTCGGGAGACGATCGTCCCGGAGGCGATCACGGCGCTCGCGCGACCGATTCCCCCGGTGCTCGTGGCGCTACCCACGGTCGTCCGCTGCGGGCGCGGTGAAGTCATCTGTTGTGGTTCCCTTCCCGGTTCCGTATCCGGCCGTGGGCTCGTCTGGTGTTTCAGTGGTGGCCGCCACCGCAGATTCGCCATCGGCCGTGGCGAATTGCGCGCGTTCCCGGCGGCGGCGAAGAATGTTGCGCCATACGCCGAAGCCGAAGAAGAGGACCACCGCAATCGCGAAAATCAGCGCGCCTACGCCCTCCCAGTCGGCGCGCACGTTGACCGCGATCTGGGCCGGCTGATCCATCCGCGTTCCGTCCGGAGTGAACAGCGACACCCCAAGGGTCACCTCTCCGTTACCGACCGCGGCCGTCACCGGCACTTTCACCGTGCCCGCCGAATTGGCGTTGATCGTGGCCTCGACTTCCTCCCCAACCACCAGGCGCCCGTTGGACGGGACGACGCGCACCCGCACGGTGACTGCCTGATCCAGCGAGTTGGTCAGCGTGACCGGAACGTCGACCTTGCTCCCGACGACGTTGATCGGACCCTTGGTGGTAACCGTGACGGACCGGAGAATCCGTCCCGAGGCAACGAGATGGACGCCGACCGCCTCCTGCCACCCGGATCGATCCTCGGCCCAGGACGTGGCGAGCAGGGCCAGCAGGTCGAGTCGGTGCGCGCCCGTGACGACGACGGGGTCCGCGAGGGCCGTGGAGAACGCGCTGATCGAGGCCTCCTGCTCGAGGAGTACACGGGCAACACCGAGCCGGGCAGCGGTCGCGGCCAGCGGCCGGAAGGCGACATCGGTGGCCGGGGCAGCCGAGCTTGCTTCCCCGAGCGTGGCTGGGGACTGCCAGGGGAGGGCAGCGAGAGCGTCAAGGGTCTGGCCGAGCCGGTCGGGGCTGGCCGGCCACCCCCGGTCGAACGTTGCGAGAAGCGTGCGTGCCGTGCCGGGCTCTTCTGCGGCCACCGCGGCAAGCTGGGAAGAGACCTCGGCCATGGCACCGCGCCACTCGTCATCGGTCTCCGCCAGCGCGGCGGCCCGCAGCGCAGAGGAGATCGGGTTGTCGGCGGCAAGGCCGCGCCCGTTGCCCAGGGGCACCACCGCGTTGGGGGTCAGGTCGCCGTCCGGCGCCTTCACGTTCTCGCCGTCGAGGATCGTTGTGGTGAGGCCGCTGGCGGTGAATACGTCCAGGTCACCCTTGGCCACGACGCCGTCGGCGGGCCAGCCGATGTTCGTCATCGTGTAGTCCCAGTCGAGCAGTCCGGCGCTCGTCGGTGGAACAACAGGGCCAGGCGTCGGGCTCGGCGACGGCGTCACCGTCGGGCCAGGCGACGGTGTGGCCGTACCGGGAGTCGGTGCGACAGGGGCCGGGGTGCTCTCCGGGCCCACCGGCGGTTCGACGAAGAGTGCTGGGTCAATCAGCCAATCGAACGAGATGGGGGCCAGCACGGTCTTCGATCCGGCCTGGGCTTGCAGCGAGATGTCCGCATCTGCATAGCTGAGGGGGAATATATCGTTGGTCGCTTTCGAGAGCCGGTTGAGCCAGCCCGTCGCGCTCGGCGGCGCGGAGCTGCCCAGGATTCGAATCGACGCGATGATCATCGGGTCGATCGCGATCGCCACCGGGCGATCCATGACCCCGTCGAGCTGGCGAGAGAGCATTCCCGTTGGGTCGGTGTACGCGGCGAGTTCCTCGGCCGGGATCAGGCCTTCCGACCCTGGAGGGGTTGTGATCGGTATGGCGATGGCGAGCTCCACCGGCGTGATAGCCGCATCGGTGTGCCAGGTGAACGTGCCGCGGCCCTGGGCGAGCACCCCACCGTCGTTGGTCAGCGTCGCCGCAATCCCGCGCGCGCCCCAGGCATTCGCTTCGCCGAGGCCGACGGACGCGGCTGGCACCGTCAGGTCAAAGGTTGACGTCCCGCCGGGACGGACGACCTTCGACGGCCCGCTCACGAGCAGATCGCCCGGATCGCCGACCTTCTCCGGCCTGAGCCAGTTGTCGAGCGCGGATCGTGAGATCAGCGCGCGAGTGGCCAGGTACAGCTTGAGCGTGCCGGCGTCGACCTGCTGGGTCGTGGTGTTGGTGATCCGCACCGTGACGGCCAGCGGCTGGCCCGGGCGCAGGATCGGCGATGCCTTGGGCGCGACTTCGAGGGTGACCGCATTGGGGGCCGGATCCGTGGCCGCCGCGGCCTGCGTCGCTGGGCGTTCCGGCGTGGCCGCGGCGGGGGCGAGGCCGGCGACGCCGAGAATGAGGGCGACGAGGAGTGCGGACACCGGCATCCGCAGTCGCCGGAAGCGGCCGGGCACGACCACCGAGTGCACAGGCCGACGCGCGCGACTTACCTCGGCCTCCATATACGGGATTCTACGGCTTGCGCGCGGGGAGTAGCCTGAGCCCGGCAGCCAGTCGCACGCCCAGCAACTAACATAGAGACATGCAGAGCGTCGCCACAGCCCTCGCGCGACTGGGCGATCTGGCTGCGTCCCCCACGGTTTCCCGCTTGGCCAACGCCTTCGCCGCCGCCGGCCATGAACTTGCCCTCGTCGGCGGCCCGGTGCGGGACGCATTCCTCGACCGCGTCACCAACGACCTCGATTTCACGACGGATGCCTCCCCGACGCAGATCCTGCAAATCGTGAAGCCCATCGCCGAGGCGCACTGGGACATCGGCCGCGCCTTCGGCACGATCGGGGCGAAGGTCTCCGGCGAAACCGTGGAAATCACCACCTACCGGGCCGACAGCTACAACGGGACGACCCGTCACCCGGAGGTCGTGTTTGGGGCCAGCCTCGAAGACGACCTCGTGCGCCGCGACTTCACCGTGAATGCCCTCGCTCTCCGCCTCCCCGACATGAAGCTCGTCGACCCCTCCGGCGGCATCGACGACATGCTCGCCCGCACGCTCCGCACGCCGGCCGCGCCCGAGCTGTCGTTCGGGGACGACCCGCTGCGGATGATGCGGGCCGCGCGCCTCGCCGCCCAGCTGGGGTTCACCCTCGAGGCGGGCACCGCGTCGGCGATGACGGCGATGGCCGAGAGCATCCGGAAAATCTCGGCCGAGCGGGTGTGCGAGGAACTCTCGAAGCTCCTGCGCTCCGACAACCCGCGGGTGGGCATCGAACTGCTGGTGGGGTCGGGGTTGGCCGACATCGTGCTGCCGGAGATCCCCGCCCTCAGGCTCGAGACCGACGAACACCACCACCACAAGGACGTCTACGAGCACACGCTCACGGTGCTCGAGCAGGCAATCGACTACGAGAAGGCACGCGGCACCCTCGAGAGCCCCGACCTGGTGGTGCGGCTGGCCGCGATCTTCCACGACATCGGCAAGCCGGCGACCCGGCGGCTCGAACCGGGCGGGGTGGTCAGTTTCTACCACCACGACGTCGTCGGAGCGAAGCTGGTGAAGAAGCGCCTGCGCGAGCTGCGTTTTGACAACGACACGATTTCCGCGGTCTCGCGGCTGGTCGAGCTGCACCTGCGGTTCTTTGGCTACACGGAGGGCGCCTGGACCGACTCCGCCGTGCGTCGGTACGTGCGTGACGCCGGCGACCAGCTCGAGCGCCTGCACATCCTGACCCGCGCCGACGTGACCACCCGCAATCGCCGAAAGGCCGACCGCCTCGGCTTCGCCTACGACGACCTGGAGCAGCGGATCGCCGAGCTCGCCGAACAGGAACAGATGGACTCTGTGCGCCCTGACCTCGACGGCGAACGGATCATGGCGATTCTCGACGTCAAGCCCGGACGCGAGGTGGGCGAGGCCTATCGCTACCTGCTGGAGCAGCGTCTCGATGACGGACCACTCGGTGAGGAAGAGGCAACCCGACGGTTGCAGGCCTGGTGGGCGGGGCGTGTCCAGTAGCAGCGGGATCCATCGCAGCACGCTTCGACGGAGCGCACTGCGCAGGCAGAGCGCCATCACCGGGTACTCACTGCTCGCGCCCAGCCTGTTCGGGGTCGTCACCTTCCTGCTTCTCCCGGTGCTCGTCGTGGTCTGGCTCAGCTTTCAGAACTGGAACCTGATCGGGCCGATCACCTACGTCGGCCTGGACAACTACGCTTCGGTCCTCTCCGACGGAGTGTTTGGCAATTCACTCCTGGTCACCCTCCTCTTCGTGGCCCTGGTTGTGCCCATCCAGACGCTTCTGGGCCTCGGGGCTGCCCTGCTGCTCACCCGCAGGCTGCCGGGATCGGGCTGGTTCCGCACGATCTACGTGCTGCCGTGGATCGGAGCCCCGCTCGCGCTCGGCGTTGTCTGGAAGTGGATCCTGGCCCCGACCGACGGTGCCTTGAACGCCCTGATCGGGCAGCGGGTCGAATGGCTGACCGACCCGGCGCTCGCGCTGCCTTCGGTTGCCGCCGTCGTGATCTGGAGCAACGTCGGTTACGTCACCCTCTTCTTCATGGCGGGACTGCTGAATATCCCGGCCCAGATTGTCGAGGCGGCCAGGATCGACGGGGCGGGGCCGGTGGCGATGTTCTGGCACGTGACCGTGCCGCTGCTGCGGCCAACCAGCTTCTTCGTGCTGGTGACGAGCGTCATCTCCGCATTCCAGGTGTTCGACCAGGTCTACGCGTTGACCCAGGGCGGGCCGGCCCGCCGGACGGACGTCGTGGCCGCCCGTATCTATTACGAGGCGTTCGGCGCCTTCGATCTCGGCCGCGCCGCCGTGATGGCGGTCGTCCTCCTGGTCGTGCTGGTGGGCATCACGCTCGCCCAACAGTTGTACTTCAGGCGGAGGGTCACCTATGAAATGGACTAGGACCGCGGCCGTCTACGTCGTTCTCGGGCTCGGCGCGGTGCTGACCCTCGGCCCGTTTCTGCTGAGCGTGCTTACCGCGTTCAAGACGCGCGAGCAGTTCGCGCG
>JBDTAA010000013.1:0-9736 GCA_039924805.1 Cryobacterium sp. | reverse complement strand
GAAGAAGAGCCTGCGGGTCGGTTCCCGCAGCTACTCGATCAAGAAGCTCGAGCCGCTCTACATGGGCACCGAAATCCGCGACAAAGACGGCGTCACGAATGCCGCCGACTCGATCACCGAGTACGTCGCCGCGCGGGAGGAACACGTCACCGGGGATGCGGCCGAGGGGCAGCGGATGCTCGACTCCATCGCCGACTACAACCGCTATGACTGCGTGTCAACGCTTCGACTGCGTGACTGGCTCCTGGCCAGGGCGCTGGAATGCGGAATCCCGATCGGTGCGATGCAGCCGGAGCGGGAGGACGGCGACCTCGAGCCCTCCCCGCTGCGCGATGAGCTGCTCGCGCTCGCCGGGGATCCGCTCGACCTCCAGCGCGGCGCCGACCGCACCGCCGCGGCGTTCGCGGCGGCCGCGATTGACTACCACCGGCGTGAACAGAAGAGTTTCTGGTGGGGCCACTTCTTGCGGCTGGCACAACCGATCGAGGCATGGCGGAACACCCGCGACGTGCTCGAGATCTCCGATGTGCGCGTGGAACGGGACTGGTACCGGGAGGGCGCCCAGCGCACCGACCGGCGCGAGCTCTGGCTTCGCGGGCAGTGGGCGCCGGGCAGCAGCGTCAAACCGGGCGACCAGGCCGGCCCCTACCTGCTCTACGACTTTCCGGGGCCGTTCCTCGACCCGAAGGCCGACGCGGGCTCCCGTTGCGCCAGGACGGTCACGGTTCTCGCCGTCGACGACGACGGAGGCGTGCTTGTCGAGGAGACGCTGGGCAAGGGCGTCGCGCCCTACTCCGACGAGCCGATGGCCCTCGCGCCGGCCGCACCTCCAAAGGCGGGGAACCAGAAACCGGCCATCGACGAGTGGGCCCAGGCTATCGTCGACGCGCGGCCGGGCTGGCCGGGCGACCCGATGGTCGACGTTCTGCGCCGGGAGCCGCCGCGCACTCGCTCGGGCGGTCTCGCCGCGGTCGATGCCACCGGCGAGCTCGGCGGCGAACGGATCACCGCCGTCGTGGCCAGCCTGCTCGACCTCGACAGCTCGTACCTCGCCGTGCAGGGTCCTCCGGGCACCGGCAAGACGTACCTCGGCGCGCATGTGATCGCAGCCCTCGTGCAGAAGCACCGGTGGAAGATCGGCGTCGTTGCCCAGTCGCACGCCGTGGTCGAAACGCTGCTCGATGCCATCGTCAAGGCCGGCCTCGACCAGGGCCTGGTCGGCAAGGTCGCGCAGAACGGCAGCGCGCCGGAGGCCGCCGAGGATGCCACATTCACCGTTCTGGCCAAGGACGGGCAGCTCCTCTTCGGCCTCGACAATGCCGCCTCGGGCTTTGTGGTCGGCGGCACGGCCTGGGACCTGAGCAATCCGGCACGGATTCCGCGCCGCAGTCTCGACCTCCTCGTCGTCGATGAGGCCGGGCAGTTTTCGCTCGCCTCAACCATCGCCGCGAGCGTCGGCGCGCGAAACCTGCTGCTCCTCGGTGACCCGCAGCAGCTGCCGCAGGTCAGCCAGGGCACCCACCCGGAGCCAATCGACCAGTCCGCGCTCGGCTGGGTGAGCGCCGGGCATGACGTGCTGCCGCCGGAGCTGGGGTACTTCCTCGCGGAGAGCCGACGGATGCACCCGGCGGTGACCGCGCCGGTATCCGTCCTGTCCTACGAAGGACTCCTGCGCTCGCATCCGGTCGCCTCGACGCGGTCGCTCGAGGGCGTCGAGCCCGGCCTGCATGTGGTTTCGGTGCGGCACGCCGGCAACTCGGTCGAATCGGCGGAGGAGGCCGGCGAGGTCGTGTCTCTCGTGCGTTCGGTGCTGGGCTCCCACTGGACCGACCCGACGGAGAACCGGGTCGGCGAGCCCCTCGGGGAGACCGACATCATCGTGGTCACCCCGTACAACGCGCAGCTCGGCAGGGTGCGCGATGCGCTGGCCGCGGCGGGCCATTCGCAGGTGCGGGTCGGCACGGTCGACAAGTTCCAGGGCAAGGAGGCGGCGATCGCCATCGTGTCGCTGGCGGCGTCCTCGTCCGATGACGTGCCCCGCGGCATGGCGTTCCTGATAATGAAGAACCGCCTCAACGTGGCGATCTCCCGGGCCAAGTGGGCGGCGTTCCTCGTCTGCTCGCCGGCGCTCACCGAGTACCTGCCGGTCACCCCGGTGGGCGTTGCCGAGCTGAGTGCGTTCATCACCCTGGTCGAGACCGGAGAGTAGGTCACGCCAGGCGTAAAACCAACTCCTCGATCTCGCCGTTGCGGGCACGCGCGAAGGACGTCTCCCGGTCGATCACCAGGAAGCCGCACTTCTGAAGCACGGCGAGGGATCCGAGGTTGTCGCTCGCGGCGCGTGCGTAGATCGGACGAACGGTGACAACGCCGAGCAGGAGACGCAGCGCGGCGGTCGCGACTCCGGCGCCCCAGGCGGCGCGATCGACCCAGTAGGTGACCTCGGTGCGCCCGTCCATGACGAAACTCGCGACGGTTCCGACGAGCATGCCCGCGCGATCGATCGCGTACAACGCGATATCGGGGGAGCCCGTCACGGCCCTCAGGGCAATCGCAGTCATGGCGACATCGTGGCAGATGTCCCGGGCGCGCTCAGGCTCGGCCGGAGGCACGCAGGACCCACTTCCGCAGCTCCTCGAACCACAACACGACCGAGGCCATGCCGACGCAGATCGCCCAGTGCGCGGCATCCATCGACGCCGTTCCGAACGCCGCCTGCAGGCCCGGAAGCTCGACCACCGCCACCTGCAGCAGCACGGCCAGCGCGGTGGCACCCCACAGCCAGTGGTTGGAGAAGAGGCTCCGGAAGGCGCTGCTCGATTCGGAACGAGCGTTGAACGCATTGAACAGCTGAGCGAAGACGAGCGTCGTAAAGCCCGCGGTGCGCGCCACGGCCAGGCTGTCGCTGCCCGGTAGCAGGCCGCCGGGCAGGAACAGGTCGATCGTGGCGAGCGTCACGACGGCCATGACGACGCCGGTCGACGCGATACTCAGCCACATGCGCGCATCGACGACGGGGTCGCCCAGGCCACGGGGTTTGCGCGCCATCACGTCGTCGACCTCGGGGTCGACGCCCATCGCCAGCGCCGGCCCGGAGTCGGTAACGAGGTTGATCCAGAGGATCTGGGTGACCAGCAGCGGCAGCACCACGGCCTCATCGCTCGCGCCCGAGAGTCCCAGCACGCCGGCGAAGAGCACGCCGAGGAACACGGTGAGGACCTCGCCCATATTCGAGGAGAGCAGGTAGCGCAGGAATTTCCTGATGTTGTCGAGGATCGCCCGACCGGCCCGCACGGCGACGATGATCGTGGCGAAGTTGTCATCGGCCAGGATCATCTTCGCCGCCTCCTTCGTCACCTCCGTCCCGGTGATGCCCATGGCCACGCCGATGTCGGCTGACTTCAGTGCCGGGGCGTCGTTGACGCCGTCGCCGGTCATCGCCGCGATCTCCCCGTCCGCCTGCAGGGCGTCGATGATGCGCAGCTTGTGCCGCGGGGAGACGCGAGCGAACACGGATGTCGTGCGCACGGCATCCGTCATGCCCCGCTCGTCGAGACCGTCGAGTTCCGCCCCCGAGAGCGCCTTCGCGCCGGGCTCGACGATTCCCAGGTCGCTGGCGATGCGCGCGGCCGTGGCCGGGTGGTCGCCCGTGATCATGACCACGCGCACACCGGCGCGGCGGGCCTCGGCGATCGCCGCGGCGGCCTCGGCCCGCGGCGGGTCGATGATGCCCACGACCCCGGCGTAGATGAGGTCGTGCTCGTGGCTTTCGTCGATCGGGGCCGCGTCCGCGGCGACCAGGCTGTAGGCGACGCCGATCGTGCGGAAGGCCTGGCTCGAGAGCTCCTGCACGTCCGCAAGCGCCCGGCGCCGCCGCTCCTCGCCCAGCGGAACGACGCTCTCGCCGACCTGGATGCGGTCGCAGAGCTCGAGCAGAACGTCGGGTGCGCCCTTGCTGAAGATGCGCAGGCTGCCGTCGGCCGTCTCCTCGTGCAGGGTCGACATCATCTTTCGCTCCGAGGTGAACGGCACTTCGTCGAGACGGCCGAACCGGGCGACGCGGCGGTCCACGCCGACGAGCTTGCCCGCGGCGACGAGGAACGCGGCCTCGGTCGGGTCACCCTGGATCTCCCACTCGCCGCCCCGCTCGGTCAGCTGGGCGTTGCCGGCCAACGACCCGATGCCGAGCACCCGCAGCACCTCCTCGTGCAGGGCACTGCCGGTGATCGGTAGCCCCTCCTGCAGAACCTCACCTTCCGGCCGGTAGCCCACGCCGGTCACCTCGGCCGCGCCCGAGGCCGTCACCACGCGCTGAATCGTCATCTCGTTCCGGGTCATCGTGCCGGTCTTGTCGGCGCAGATAACGGATGCCGAGCCGAGCGTCTCGACGGACTTCAGGTTCTTCACGACGGCGTTGCGCCTGGCCATCCGTTGCACCCCGATGGAGAGCACGACCGACAGGATGGCCGGTAGTCCCTCTGGAACGGCGGCGACGGCGAGGGAGACGCCGAGGAGGAACACGGTCACGAAGCCGGCGGGGGTGGAGACGCCCTGCACAAGCACGATCGTCAGCATCACCACGATGGCGATGCCTATCACCACGCCGCCCAGGGTGCTGCCGATGCGGGCTATCTCCTTTTCCAGGGGCGTGGCCTCGTCGGGGGTGCTCTCGAGCATCGTCGCGATGGCGCCCAGCTCGGTGTCCATGCCGGTGCCGGTGACGACCGCCCGGCCGACGCCCCGGCTCACTGCGGTGCCCTTGAAGACCATGTTGACCCGGTCGCCGAGTTGTGCGGTGCCCGGCAGGGTGACCGGGTGCTTGGTGACGGCCTCGCTTTCGCCGGTGAGTGAGGCCTCGGCCACCCGCAGCGCCTTCGCCGACATGAGTCGGGCATCCGCCCCGACCTGGTCACCCTCGCCGAGCACGAGCAGGTCGCCGCGCACGAGATCCGAGCTGTGCACCGTGCGGAGCTCCCCGCCGCGCAGCACAGTGGACGACGCGGCGGTCATGGTCGACAGGGCGGCGACCGCCCGGTCCGCCCGGGCCTCCTGCACATATCCGAGCACGGCGTTGAGCGCCACGATGGCGGCGATGACGATCGCGTCGATCGGCCAGGCCCTGGCGCCCTCGGCGAGCCAGACACCGAGGGACACGACGACGGCAGCGAGCAGCAGATAGATCAAGGGATCCTGGAACTGGGCGAGGACCTTGCGCCAGGTCGGCACCGCTGGTGCGGCGCGGAGCTCATTCGGACCGTCACGCTCGAGGCGCCGCGCGGCCTCCGCCGCACTCAGGCCGGCTGCCGGGTCGACCTCAAGCCGGCGGGCGACCTCGACGGCATCGAGGAGGGAGGGATCCACGGCGCCCATTCTCAGTGCGCTCCATCGGCTGCGGGCATGAGTTCAGTGTCTCGCATTCGCCGACAGTGTGTGCGTCTAGTGCAGTGCTCCGCCCGGGATGCGCGCGTCCGTCGTCACGTCGAGACTCGTTCGCATGATGGCCAGCAGCGCCGCGGTGACGAGGTCGACGGACATGCTCGGCTGGTCGCGGCCGGCGACCTGCTCCGGGGCGAAGGGGACGTGCACGAACCCGCCGCGGGCAGCCGGGTGCTCCGCGGACAGGCTGTGCATCAGCCGGTAGAACAGATGATTGCAGGCGTAGGTGCCCGCGGTCTGTGAGACGGATGCCGGAATCCCCGCCTCGGCCAGCGCGGCGACGCAGGACTTGATCGGCAGGGTGCTGAAGTAGGCCGCGGGCCCGCCGGCGACGATCACGGCATCGACCGGCTGAAAGCCGGCGTTGTCGGGAATCCGGGCGTCGTCGACGTTGATGGCGACGCGCTCGACGGAGATACCCGAGCGGCCGCCGGCCTGGCCAACAGCGATCACAAGATCGGGGCTGAACCTCGCGAGCGCCCGGGCCAGGGAGCGGTCGCCGGCCTCGAAATCGACGGGGATCTCCGCGACGTGGAGCCGCTCCGGCCCGTCCCAGAGCGCCTGGGCGCGCAGCACGGCCTGCCAGGACGGGTTGATGGTTTCACCGTCGAACGGTTCGAACCCGGTCAGCAGGATTGAGGTCACGGTGGTTGCTCCTTGATTCATTCGACTCTCACTGTGCGGTGTCCCCACGCGAATATGACGGAGATTTTCCGCGGATTCGGCTTTTCGGGACTCGAGGGGCACGATCGGCCCGGAATCTCCGTCGAATTCGGTGGGGAGCGGGGAGGGGGCGGGGAGGGGAGCGGGGAGCGGGGAGCGGACGGAGGCGGTGACGCGACGGAGGATGAGGCTCCGGGTGCGGTCACGGATGCGCTAGCGGCCGGCCGCATAGCCCTGGGCCCCGCGGGGGTTGGCTGCCGCGCCGAGCAGCCCGGTCTCCGGATCGCTCGTGACCGCAGAGATCCGGCCGAGCGACCAATCGCCGGCCCGCGTGACCCGGTGGCCGCGGCGCTCCAGCTCGGCGATGACGTTTTCACCGAGGCGATCTTCGACCACGGCACCGCCGGGCGTCCAGGTGCGCGGCCAGAACGAACCCGGCATCGAGGTGGTGTGGAACGCCGGCGCGTCAATCGCCTGCTGCGGCGAGTAGCCGCCCACGATGGTGCGCAGCAGGTAGAGCAGCTGCCACTGGTCCTGCTGGTCGCCGCCGGGCGAGCCCAGCGCCGCGACCGGCTTCCCGTCCTTGAAGACGAGCGTCGGGGTGAGCGTCGTGCGCGGACGCTTGCCCGGCGCGAGCGTCGACGGCGCCCCGGCCTCGAGCCAGGTCATCTGCAGCCGCGTGCCGAGGCAGAATCCGAGCTCGGGGATGGTGGGGGAGGACTGCAGCCAGCCTCCTGACGGAGTGGCGGAGACCATGTTGCCCCACCGGTCGACGACGTCGATGTGGCAGGTGTCGCCGCGGGTCTCGCCGGTGGCCGCAACGGTGGGCTCGCCCACGCCGGCGAAGGCGGGCTCTGGCGGCGAGCCCGGCTCGCTGTACGCGGTGCGGAGCGGCGGGATGAACGGTGCGAGGCCGGGGACGGTTCCTGGGCGGAATTCGTGCGAGGCCTGATCGGTGATCATCGCCCGGCGGCCGGCCGAGTATTCCTCCGAGAGCAGGAAGCCGAGGGGCACATCCGCGTCGCCGTAGTAGGCCTCACGGTCGGCCAGGGCCAGCTTCTCGACCTCGAGGATCGAGTGGGCGCCGAGCGCCGTCGACGGGTCCAGGCACTCGTCGCCCAGCCCGTCGAGGATGCTCAGCATCTGCAGCAGGGCCGGGCCCTGCCCCCAGGCGCCCGTCTTGGCGATGGTGAACCCGCGGAAGGTCGCGGTGACCGCGGGTTCGACGGATGCCTCGAACCCGGCCAGGTCCGCCGACGTCATCACCCCGGCGTGGTCGGTGCCGGTGGAGTGCCGGTGCGGAGTGCGGATGAACTCGACGATCGCATCTGCGACGAATCCTTCCCGCCATTCGACCCGTGCGGCGTCGATCCCGGCCTCGCGGGAGTCGGTCCCGGCGCCTGCCGCGACGAGGCGTTCCAGGGTGCGCGCGTACGCCTCATTCGTGACCAGCTCGCCCGCGCGCGGAACGCGACCGTTCGGAATCCACCGCTCCGCCGAGCTCGGCCAGTGCTCGGAGAACAACCCGGCCACGGCGCCGATCGTGGCAGAGACCCGGGGGAGCACCGGATGCCCGTGCCGTGCGTAGCCGATTGCGAACGCCAGTACCGGTTCCAGTTCCCACGTGCCGTGGTTCCGCAGCAGAAGCAGCCAGGCGTCGACCGCCGCCGGCACGGCGGCCGCCAGCGCGCCGGCCCCCGGCACCAGGTCGAGCCCCTCGGCGAGGTAGTGCTCCGGGGTCGCGCCGGAGGGGGCCGGCCCCTGTCCCATCAGCACGACCGGGGCATCCGGATGCTCCGCGGTGGCGAAGATCCCCGTCATATCGCCGCCGGGGCCGTTGAGGTGTGGCTCGACAACGTGCAGCACGAAGGCTCCCGCGACCGCGGCGTCGAAGGCGTTGCCGCCCCGTTCGAGCACGGCCTGGGCCGAGGCCGTGGCCAGCCAGTGCGTCGAGGCGGTCATGCCGAAGGTGCCTAGCAGCGTCGGGCGGGTGGTGAAGGAGCTCGCTGGGGTGAAGGTCACCGGGCTACTCTCGCAGAGCGCGCCGCCGATTGGGGGCCGCAACGGATTCTGCATCCAATCGGTGGCTTCCGGCGCTGCTGGGCGAGTGCGAGACTCGTCACCGACGAGACAGGGATGCCATGGCTGCGCACGAACGGGCGAAGATCGAGCGCAGGTATGACGTCGACGACGCCGCGACCGTGCCCGACCTGACCGCCGCGGATGGCGTCTCGGCGGTCGAGGACCTCGAACCGATCACCCTCGAGGCGGTCTACTTCGACACCGAAAACCTCGACCTCGCGGCGCGCCGCGTGGTCCTGCGCCGGCGCGAAGGGGGACCCGACGAGGGCTGGCACCTCGAGGAGCCCGCGGAGGAGGGGCGTCTCGAGCTGCGCTGGCCGCTGGGCCGCGCCCGGAGACCCGTCGGAACGACCGGTGCTGCCGGCACCACGGGCGAGTCGGCCACCGACGCGGCCGTGCCCGGCGCGGTGCTCGAGCCGGTGCGTGCCATCATTCGCGACCGTGCCGTGCTGCCGCTGGCCCGCATCAGAACGGTACGCACCCGCGCGCACCTGCGCGACGAGCGAGGGGAGGTCGTGGCAGAGCTGTTCGACGACGCGGTGTCGGCGACGGATGTCCGTGGTGGCCGGGCACGCACCTGGCGCGAATGGGAGGTGGAACTCCTCCCGGCCGCTCCCGACACGCGGAAGGGCCGCACGAGGCTCCTCGACGCGATCGAGCGGGTTCTTGCCTCGGCCGGGGCGCACCCCTCGTCGAGTTGCGCGAGGATCGCGCGGGCGCTCGGGGCCGATTCCCTGACCGATCCGCTGCCCGCCGCCGGTCCTGGTGCCGGGGCAAACCCGACCGAACCGGGGCCGGGCACCGCGGCATCCGTCGTCGTCGTGGCCGTGCGCCGGCTGACCGCCGAGCTGGAGAACGCCGACCCTGCCGTGCGTGCCAACCGGCCGGATGCCGTGCACCAGATGCGCCGGTCGGTGCGGCGGCTGCGTAGTGTGCTGGCGAGCAACCGCCGCCTGTTCGATCCGGAGGCGGTGCGGGCGCTGCAGGGCGGCCTCACCTGGCTCGGCGCCTCGCTCGGGGTGGCCAGGGACGCCGAGGTGCGCGGCAAGCGGGCCGCCACGGAACTCGCTGCCGTGCCGGAACACCGTTCCGACCCCGCCGCGCTGGCCAGGCTGGTCGACGGAGCCGGCCGCGAGTACGCCCGAGCACATAACCGTGTGCGCAGACGCATGTCGAGCCCGCGATATTTTCGCCTCCTCGACTCGCTAGACGGGTTCGCCGCAGGTCCACCGCTGTCGCCGCGGGCATCCCGGCCGGCGGCGAAGGAGGTCGGGCGAACCCTGCGCAGGGACGTCAGGCGGCTGCGCCGTCGCGCCGAGCGCGCCGCCGCGGCCGCACCGGCCGACCGCGATGCGGCCCTGCACGATGTGCGAAAGGCCGTGCGCCGCCTGCGGAACAGCGTCGACGCGGTCCGGCCGGAGGCGGCGCTCGTGTTCGGTCCCCGGAGGCGCCGGGTGCTCAGCCGGATCTCGGCCGCGGCCACGCCGATCGAGAAGTCACTGGGCGATCGGCACGACTTGGTGCTGTTCGCGGAGCAGCTCGAGATCGCCGGAAC
>JBDTAA010000012.1:0-6501 GCA_039924805.1 Cryobacterium sp. | reverse complement strand
CCCCTAGCGGTCGAGGGCGGCCGCCGCGAGGGCCAGCGCCTCGGCCGGCTCGACGCCGAGACTGGTGATCCGGTCGGCGAAGGCGATGGCCGCGAGCTGCGCCTGGCGGTGCGTGGCGTCACCGGTGGCGGCAACGAACGACCCATTGCGCCCGCGGGTCTCGATCACTTCGTCGTGTTCGAGCGCCCGATAGGCGCGCGCGACCGTATTGGCCGCGAGACCGAGCTCGGGGGCCAGGGCACGAACCGGCGGCAACCGGGTCCCGGCGGCGAGTTCGCCGGAGCGCACGGCGTCGATGATCTGCATCCGAAGCTGCTCGAACGGCGGAGTGGTCGACGTCGAATCGATCGCGAGGAATGACAGTGGCACGGCTTGCTCCCATCTGGCGTGCTCGCAAGTGTGGCAACTCGGCGTGCGCGACGCAACTGCCGGGCGGCGCTCGGTAGTGTCGGGGGATGACCTGGCCGGCTGACCTCCCCGCGCAACTGGCCGGCCTGCTGCCGACGCTGATCGGCGTCGTGCTGCTGATTGCCGTGACAGCGCTGATACTGCGCGGCTATCGGACCCCGCGGCCGTTCGGACCCGCGTCCGCGGTGCTCCGCGGCACGCTGCAGCTCGCGGCGATCAGCCTGATCCTCACCGGCATCATCGCGGACCCGTTCTGGGTCGGCGTGGGCCTCGTGGTGATGTTCGGTGCTGCGGTCGGAACCGTCACCGGGCGCCTCGGGAGAACGCCTCGGAACCTGGCCTGGGTCGCCGGGGCGATGGGCCTGGGCGTCTCGGTGACGCTCGTCATCGTCTTCGCCTCGGGGGCGATCGAGTTCTCGCCGCGCTTCGTACTGGCGTTCGGTGGCATCGTCATCGGCAACGCCATGTCGATCGCGACCCTGGCCGGCAAGCGGTTCACCGAGGCCGTCGGCGAGCACTGGGACGAGGTCGAGGGCTGGCTCGCGCTCGGCGCGACGCAGCGCCAGTCAACGCGGGAGCTGGCCAGGCGCGCCATCCACTTCGCCATGATCCCGTCGACAGACCAGACGAAGACCACGGGGCTGGTCACCTTGCCGGGAGCGTTCGTCGGCGCCATCTTCGGCGGGGCGTCGCCGCTGGAGGCGGGTCGGTTCCAGATCGTCGTGCTGGCCGGCATCCTGTGCGCCGGGTCGATCGCGGCGGTGGCCCTGGTGCACCTGCTCGCGCCCGTGCGCACGAAGCCGGTTTCGGCGAACGCCTGACGCCTATTCGGCGGCGCGGTGGATGAGGCGGGACAGCACGATGGAGCTGCGCGTGTGGTCGACGTTGGGCGCCAGGCGCACTTTTTCGAGGGCCGCCTCCAGCCCGGCGATGTCCCGGGCCCGGATGTGCACCATTGCGTCGGCGCTGCCGGTGACGGTTCCGGCATCCACGACCTCCGGAACGCCGGAGAGGATGCGCAGAAGCTCTTCGGGCGCGACGGTGCCGCGGCAGAACAGCTCGACGTAGGCCTCTGTGCTCATCCCGTCGATGGTCGGATCCACCTGGATCGTGAAGCCACGGATGACCCCGTCGGTCACGAGTCTGTCCACCCGGCGCTTCACGGCGGAGGCCGATAACCCCACGACCGAACCGATGTCGCCGTATCCCGTTCGCGCATTCTGGCGGAGGAGATCGAGGATGCTGCGGTCGAGGTTGTCCATCCCGCGAGTCTACGCGAAATCGTTGCGCGATCCGCAATGATTACGCAGTAATCCCGCGCTCGATTGCACGAATCACCGTATAGCTGCGTGAAAAAGTGGCTTCAGTCACGATAGCCAGGGGCGGTCGCGGCCGCCCCTGTGCGGCGGCGGAGGGAGTGCGGTGCGCAGGAAACTGCGCCGCAGACCGGAATCATCCCAAATCGTGCGTGCAGACGCCGTATCACGCTGATTTCGTGCGCCATACGGCGTGACACATTGAATCGTGCTGTGTGACACTGGGAGTGGCGTCCCGTAGCGGTGGCACGAACATCCGCGCCGGGCTCTCGTGAGTGACTTGGTCCGCCATCCGCCCCGATCAAGGAGACCCCATGTCGACCAATCTCGATGAGCTCGCGACGCCGTCCGCTCCCGTGCGCACGCCCGTGAAGCGCACCGTCCTGATGTGCAAGCCCGACTACTTCACTGTCGTCTACCGCATCAACCCCTGGATGGACCCGGCCCTGCCGACCGATACGGCCCTCGCCGTGGCCCAGTGGCAGACGCTGTACGACACCTACATCGGCCTCGGCTACGACGTGCACCTGGTCGACCCGATCGACGGCCTGCCCGACATGGTCGACGCGGCCAACGGCGGCTTCGTCATCGACAACATCGCCTACGGCGCCCGCTTCACCTACCCGCAGCGCCAGCCGGAAGGCCCCGCATACATGGACTGGTTCCGCGCCAACGACTTCGACGTGCGCGAACCCGCAGAGGTCAACGAGGGCGAGGGCGACTTCCTGCTCGTCGGCGACGTCATTCTGGCCGGGACCGGATTCCGCAGCGCGTCCAACAGCCACGAGGAGATAGCGTCGATCTACGGCCGCCAGGTCATCACGCTGACCCTGGTAAACCCGAGCTTCTACCACCTCGACACGGCCATCGCCGTGCTCGACGACACCAACATCGCCTACCTGCCGAGCGCGTTCGATGAGGCCAGCCTCGCGATCCTGCGCGAGCGCTACCCGGATGCCATCATCGCCACCGAGGAAGACGCCGCAATTCTCGGCCTCAACTCCTACTCCGACGGCTACAACGTCGTCATCGCCTCACGGGCCAAGGACTTCGAGCGGGAACTGCGAGCCCGCGGCTACACCCCCATCGGCGTCGACCTGTCCGAGCTTCTGCTCGGCGGGGGCGGCGTCAAGTGCTGCACACTGGAACTCCGTCGATGAGCGAGGACACCATGACGCCCACAGCCCATTCCGCACCGAAGCTCGAGGCGACTCCGCGCCAGACCGCGGCCATCGCGCTCGAAAACGAGCACGCAGCCCACAACTACCACCCGCTGCCCGATGTCGTGGCATCCGGTGAGGGTGCCTGGGTGACCGACATCGACGGCCGTCGCTATCTCGACTGCCTGGCCGCCTACTCGGCCGTGAACTTCGGCCACTCCCACCCCGCGCTGTTGGATGCCGCACGCGCGCAGCTCGCGCGGATCACACTGACCAGCCGCGCATTCCACAATGACCAGCTGGGCCCGTTCGTCACCGCCCTCGCCGCGCTGTCGGGCAAGGACATGGTCCTGCCGATGAACACCGGCGCCGAGGCGGTCGAATCCGCCGTCAAGGTCGCTCGCGCCTGGGGCTACCGCGTTAAGGGTGTCGCGCCGCTGCAGGCGAACATCATCGTTGCCGGCGGCAACTTCCACGGGCGCACGACCACGATCATCAGCTTTTCCGACGACGAGTTGGCCCGGGCCGACTTCGGGCCGTTCACGCCCGGTTTCCGTACGGTTCCATTCGGGGATGCCGCGGCCCTCGAGGCGATGATCGACGAGAACACCGTCGCCGTGTTGATTGAGCCGATCCAGGGCGAGGCCGGCATCATCGTGCCGCCCGCCGACTACCTGCCGACCGTGCGCGAGATCACGACCCGGCTGGGCGTGCTGTTCATCGCCGACGAGATCCAATCCGGCCTCGGCCGCACCGGTTCGACCTTCGCCTGCGACCTGGTGGGCGTCGTGCCCGACCTGTACCTGCTCGGCAAGGCGCTCGGCGGCGGCATCGTCCCGGTCTCCGCGGTGGTCGGCAACAGCGACATCCTCGGGGTTCTGAAGCCCGGCGAACACGGCTCGACGTTCGGCGGCAACCCGCTGGCGGCCGCCGTCGGCCTCGCCGTAGTGACCATGCTCGAGACCGGCGAGTTCCAGCAGCGCGCCCGCGATCTCGGGGAGCACCTGCACGCCGGGCTGACCGGGCTCATCGGGCACGGGGTCCTCGAGGTGCGAGGCGCCGGCCTCTGGGCCGGTATCGACATCGATCCGCGGCTCGCATCCGGGCGCGCGGTCAGTGAGGCGCTCCTGGCCCGGGGCGTGCTCGCGAAGGACACGCACGGGTCGACCATCCGTCTGGCGCCGCCGCTCGTTGTGACCTCGACGGAGATCGACTGGCTCGTGGAGCAGCTGGCCGCCGTGCTCGTGGAGCTCGGGGCGCCCGCCTCCTAGTCACTCGCCGCCGCCGCCGCGCTCGCCGACCTTGACCGTTCCGGTCGAGTTTGCCCCGTACGCCAGGGCAACTCGACCGCACGTGGCAAGGTCGGCGGCGTCGGCGGCGTCGTCGTCGGCGTAGTCGGCGGCGTCGTCCCGGCGCAGGGTCGCTAGAGGTCGCCGACCACCGACGACAGGGCGCGGATGACTTCGAAGCCCTCGGCATGGGCGGTTCGGGCCTGCCCGCCACGGAAGACCGCGGCGCCGCGCAGGACCTTCGCTCCCATGTACGGTTTGCCGGCCTGGTCCTTGTGCCGCTCCACCGCGGCGATCTTCGCGTCGATGTAGTCGGAAATGTCGACGAAGTAGTTCGGCGAGAAATCGCTGGTGACCGACGGGCTTTCGAAGCAGAGGATGGTGGGGCTGCGTCGGCCCGCGCGCATTGTGGCGAGGTGCACGGCGTGGTGGTCCTGGTGCTGGTCGTGGGCCGAATGGGTCAGGATGATGTCCGGCTTGAACAGGTCGACCGCTAACTCGATGACCTTCACCATCTCCTCGATTTCGGTCGCCATCCGGGTGTCGGTGAAATCTTGCACCGAGATGCCGGCCAGGTCGAGGCTTTCGGCCCCGTCGAGGGCCTCCTTCTTGCGGCTGTCGCCGTCTCCGCCGCGGCCTCCGTGGCTCATCACGACGGCGATGACCTGGTGGCCCTCGTCGGCGAACCGTGCCAGCGAACCCCCGCAGGCAAGCTCGAGGTCGTCGGGGTGTGCCCCCACGACGAGCACGCGCCGCACGTGTGCGTCGGCGATGCGCACGTGGCGCATGTAGAGGAAGAACCCTGTGGTGCCGAGGAGCGCGAGCATCAGCCCCCCCACGGCGTACGGGGTCCAGCCGGCATCGCCCGGCCCGCTGGCCGCGACCCCGAGGCTGACCGGTACCGACACCACGCTCACCGCGAGGGTCACCGTCATCACCATCAGGGGTCGGCGGAAGTGCCGCCGGATCCAGACGGCCTGCGTGGCAACTGACAGGAGGATGGTCGCGAAGGCGCAGGTGAACAGCGTGCCGAGCCAGAACATGTTTAGTTCCCCCGTCGTTCGGCACGGGTCGGCGCGGGATCGCACCACTGTTGCACGAGCTCACTGAGCACCATTCGAATTCCCTTGGTCGCACGTCGGGTCGGACGCTGGGTATCGCTAGCGTGAGCATTGCTCAATGAAGCATTGCCTGCCATGCCCCACTTTGGGGGGCATGGCTCGCCTGCTTCCGCCCGTGCGCAATTGCCCCTGACGTGGCAAAGTCGGTGCGGAGGGACGGATTCGCCCATGACCGATTACGGCCACGACCTGTTATTCGGAACCTTCGTCACGCCGCTGGCGACCAACGCCGACGCCGTCGTGGCGCTGGCGCAGCTGGCCGACCGGTCGGGCCTCGACCTGGTCACCTTCCAGGATCATCCGTACCAGCCCCGGTTCCTCGACACCTGGACGCTGTTGGCCTGGGTGGCCGCCAGGACCGAGCGGGTGCGCCTGTCGCCGAACGTACTCAACCTCCCGCTGCGACAGCCTTCCGTGATCGCCAGAAGCGCGGCAAGCCTCGACGTCCTGAGCGGCGGCCGGGTCGAACTCGCCCTGGGCGCCGGCAGTTTCTGGGACGCGATCGAGGCGAACGGTGGCCGCCGCCTCACCCCGGGGCAGGCGGTGACGGCCCTGGCGGAGGCGATCGCGGTGATCCGGGAGGTGTGGGCGGCCGACCGACCGGGCGGCGTGCACCTTCGAGGCGAGTGGTACGTCGTCGACGGCGCCAAGCGCGGGCCCGCCCCGCGGCACGACATGGGCATCTGGTTGGGCGCCTACGGACCGCGGATGCTCGCCCTCACGGGCCGCGCCGCCGACGGCTGGATCCCCTCACTCGGCAGGTTGCCCGGCGGCGTGGCCGAACTGGCGACCCTGAACGCGCGGGTCGACGAGGGTGCGCTGGGCGCAGGAAGGGATCCCCGATCCATCCGGCGCCTGCTCAACGTGGGCGGCGCGTTCACCCTGGCTGCCGAGGGGCTGCTGCGCGGGCCGCCTGGCCGGTGGGCAGAGGACCTCGCCACGATCACGCTCGAGCACGGCATGAGCGGGTACATCCTGGCCTCGGATGACGCCGACACCATCCAGCGCTTCGCCGAAGAAGTGGCCCCCGCCGTGCGCGAGCTCGTTGCCGCCGCCCGCCATCGAGAGTCGCCGTCTACGCCGAGGTGACACGCTCAGCTGCCGGGGCGCGAGGCCCGCGCTACCTGGCGGCGACGGCGGCTGCCACGATCGGCTGCGCGAGCGGGGTCAGCCGCGCCAGCTGGGTGACATGACCGGGCTCAAGCTC
>JBDTAA010000011.1:0-13856 GCA_039924805.1 Cryobacterium sp. | reverse complement strand
AGCCGGGTGCGGGTGGAGGGTTTCCTCAAGGTCGGCGAGCGCGTCGTAGGCGTGCACGCGCACGACCTGGAGACCGGCGAACGGTTCGAGGTGCGCGCCAAGCAGGTCGTCAACGCCACCGGAGTCTGGACGGATGACACCCAGCGCATGGTCGGCGAACGCGGCACCTTCAAGGTGCGCGCGTCGAAGGGCATCCACCTCGTCGTGCCGCGCGACCGGTTCCAGTCGGCCATGGGGCTGCTGCTGCGCACCGAGAAGAGCGTGCTGTTCGTCATCCCGTGGGGCCGACACTGGCTGATCGGCACCACCGACACCGACTGGCACCTGGACAAGGCGCACCCGGCGGCGACCGCGGCCGACATCGACTACCTGCTCGAACACGTCAACGCGGTGCTGACCGTTCCGCTGACCCGCGAAGACGTTGAGGGCGTCTATGCGGGCCTTCGCCCGTTGCTCGCCGGCGAATCCGAGCAGACCTCCAAGCTGTCCCGCACGCACCTCGTCGGCCACTCGGTCCCCGGTCTGGTCGTGATCGCCGGCGGCAAGTGGACCACGTACCGGGTGATGGCCAAGGACGCCATCGACGCGGCCGTCGACGCGCTCGACGGCAGGGTCCCGGAGTCGACGACCAGCGTCATCCCTCTGCTCGGCGCCGAGGGTTACCAGGCCGCGTGGAACAAGCGTGGGAAGATCGCCCGCGCCTTCGGCCTGCACACCGTGCGGGTCGAGCACCTGCTGAACCGCTACGGCACCCTGACCGACGAGCTGCTCGACCTGATCAGGGAGACGCCGTCTCTCGCCGACGCCGTGCCGGGCGCCGACGACTACATCCAGGCTGAGATAGTCTACGCCGCGACCCATGAGGGCGCCCTGCACCTCGAGGATGTCCTCGCCCGACGGACCCGCATCTCCATCGAGGCCTGGGACCGCGGGGTCTCGGCCGCGCCTGTTGCGGCGCGCCTGATGGCCGGGGCGCTGGGCTGGGATACGGAGCGCGAGGAACGCGAGGTGGCGTTCTACCTCAAGCGGGTCGCCGCGGAACGCGCGTCACAGGAAGAGCCCGACGACGAATCCGCCGACCGGGCGCGGCTGGAGGCGCCGGACATCGTCTCGACCAAGTAGCGAGGGCGCCGGGGCGGCGCGGGGGCTCCGGTATAATGGTCGGACTGCCCTCAAGCCCCAGGAGTTCTACATGGTTGACGTTCGGCGGGTCAAACTTCCCGGTGTGGGTGTGCTGCACACATTCGTTACCGATGACGGCGGCAAGGTGGGCGTCATTGCCCACCGCTCCGGGCACAGCGATCTCATCACGTTCGCCGACGACGAGGGGGGCCCGGACGCCAACAAGGTGTCGCTTCGCCTCAGCGAGGACGAGGCGCACACGCTCGCGGAGCTGCTCGGCGGCACCCAGATCACCGAGTCACTCACCGCTCTGGACCAGATCCCGGGGCTCAGCATCGACTGGTTCACGGTCGACTACGAGGACCACATCGCCGGGCAGCGACTCGGAAACCCCGCTGAGCGCGGCATCGCCGGGCTCACCGTCGTCGCCGTCGTCCGCGGCGAATCCGCCAACCCGGCGCCCGGCGCCGACTTCAAGGTCTTCCCCGGCGACACTCTCGTCGTCGCGGGCTCGCCCGAGAAGGTCGTCAAGGCCTTCACCTTCTTCCGCACAGGTGAGGTCAAGGCTAAGTCCGTTGATTCGCCGCCCGGAGGCTAGCCGATGCACATCGGCGAAGACCTCCTCGTCCTCGGCTCCCTGCTTGTCGTTGCGTACATCCTGGGGCGCCTCGGGAAGCTGATCGGGCTCCCGTCCATCCCGATCTACATGATCGTCGGCCTGATGGCCAGCCCGAATGCCGGGTGGTTCCCGCTCAACTTCGAGTCCGCGGACATCGAACTGATCGCGGTGTTCGGGCTGATTCTGCTCCTCTTCAGCCTGGGCCTCGAGTTCGACCAGGAGGAGTTCTTCGACAACGCCGGAAAGCTCCTGATCTCCGGCGGCTCCTACGTCCTGATCAACATCGGTGTCGGCTTCGCCTTCGGCATCATGGTGGGTTGGGGGACCCGTGAAGCCCTGGTCATCGCCGGAATGACCGGGACGTCCTCGAGCGCGATCATCACGAAACTACTCATCGAACTCCGGCGCCTGCCCAACCGGGAGACGCCGATGATCCTCGGCGTCACCGTCGTCGGCGACATCTTCATCGCGATCTACCTCGCCATCGTCTCCGTCGTGCTCAGCGGCAAGACCGAGGTCTGGCCGATCGTGCTGCAGCTGAGCATCGCGTTCTTGTTCCTGGTCGTCATGTTCTCGCTCGCCCGCTGGGGCGGCCGGGTCGTGTCCCGGCTCGTGCGCACGAAAGACGACGAACTCTTCACCATCCTGTTCTTCGGCCTCGTCGTGCTGTTCGCCGGCATCGGCGAAATCATTGGGGTGACGGACGCGATCGGCGCGTTCCTCATCGGTGTTGTGCTCGGCGCGAGCACCTATCGGGGAAAGATCGAGCGGGTCGCGGTGCCATTGCGCGACGTTTTCGGGGCGTTCTTCTTCCTCAATTTCGGCCTCGCTCTCAACGTCGCTGAGTTCGGCCCGGTGATCACCATCGTCCTCATCGCCGTCGTCATGACATTCGCGCTCAACATCGTCTCCGGGCTTCTGCTCGCGAAGCTGCACAAGATGGGCATCGTCGAAGGGCTCAACTCCGCGGCGATTCTCGTGAACCGTGGCGAGTTCACGCTGATCCTGGCAACGCTGTCGGTTGGCGCAGGGCTCGACGCGCGGCTGCAGCCATTCGCAGGTCTCTACGTGCTGGTGATGGCGATCCTCGGACCGCTGTTCGCCGCACGGTCCGAACGGTTGGGGATTGCGCTCCGACGCACCCGTCCGACTCCGGCCACGCCGAAACGACTGCGCGATCCGATGCTCGACGAACAGATCGCTCTGGTCGAGGCCGCGACGGCGGAGATAGGCTCGGGAACCCATCACGGCACGAAGCGCGCCGCCCAGAGGGTCGTCGAGCACGGGAGCGACACGGGCGACGGGGCGGACGCGGTGCCCGAGGCGGCCTCGAACTCCATCGCGGACTTCATCGCCGATCGCTTCCCGCCCGCGACGGCCGATGACGACACCGATCCGGACGAGAAGCGGGGCGACTACACATGATCTCTATGATGCTGCGCCCCCGGTGGGTGCTGGCCCTGATGCTCGCCCTCGCCGTCGCCGCGGCATTCGCCCTTCTCGGGCAGTGGCAGCTGGAGCGTGCGATCGTCTCCGGCGAGGTCGTGCAGCGCAGCACGGAGACAGTGCTGGACCTCGGCGACGTGGTGCAACCCGGCGGCGCCGCGCCGACGAAGGCTACGGGCCAGACGGTTCGGGCCAGCGGGGCATTCGTTCCCGGTGACGAGCAGCTGATCAGCGACCGCCTGAATGGCGGGACCAGCGGGTTCTGGGTGGTCGGCCATTTCGTGACGGACACCGAATCCGCACGCATCGCCGTCGCACGCGGCTGGGCGGCAGACGAGGCCGCCGCCCGCTCGGTCATGCGGGACCTGTCCTCGGAGTCACCGGGCCAGGCGAGAACGATCACGGGCAGGTTCGTTCCGGCCGAAGCCCCGGAGGTTCCGGAGGGGAGCCGCGACCCGCACACGATGACCACCGTGTCGCCCGCCGCCCTGATCAACCTCTGGGCCGGGTACACCGACCAGCCGGTGTACGCGGGCTACATCGTCGACTCGGCCGCCGCGCCGGGCCTCAGCGTCATCGACGCGCCGGTCCCGGAGGACGATGTGGCCCTCAACTGGCTCAACGTCTTCTACGCGCTCGAGTGGGTCGTGTTCGCCGGTTTTGCCGTCTTCCTCTGGTACCGGCTCGTGCGGGATGCCTGGGAGCGCGAGCAGGACCGCGACGAGGCGAAGGTACTCTCGGCTGGCACGTAGAATTAGACCCATGGCACTTGAACCGAAGACCACCGACATTCCCAGGATTCCCGGTGCGCTCCGGCTGTACAAGATCTCCTCCGTCATCACCGGCGTGTTTCTCCTGCTGCTCTGCGCGGAGGTACTCGTGAAGTTCGGCTTCGGCTACGAACTCGAGCTCGGCGGGGAGGGCGGATTCCTGGCCCTCGCGCCCAGGGGCACCGTCGCGGCGATCAACCTGAGCACCGGCATCCTGATCGTGCACGGCTGGTTCTACGTGCTGTACCTGTTCGCCGACTTCCAGCTCTGGAGCATGATGCGCTGGCCGTTCGCCCGGTTCCTGCTCATCGCCCTCGGCGGCATCATCCCCACCCTGTCCTTCTTCCTGGAGGTGAGGGTCGCCCGGGAGGTGCAGGCCTTCCTCGACGACCGGGAAACGTCCGCCGTTACTCAGGAGGCACGCTCATGAGCGCACAGCCCACCGTTCACCGCCCCGTGCTCGTCGTCGACTTCGGGGCGCAGTACGCGCAGCTGATCGCCCGGCGCGTACGCGAGGCATCCGTCTACTCCGAGATCGTGCCGCACACCATCACCGCGGCCGAGGTCGCCGCGAAGAACCCGCTCGGCATCGTGCTGAGCGGCGGGCCGTCGAGCGTGTACGCGGAGGGCGCTCCCGCGTTCGACGCGGCCATCTTCGACCTCGGCGTGCCGATGCTCGGCATTTGCTACGGCTTCCAGGTGATGGCCACCACCCTCGGCGGCGAGGTAGCGCACACCGGCGCCCGCGAGTACGGCTCAACGCCGGTCACGCTCTTGCCGGAGGCCCACGCCCTCCTCGCCGACCAGCCGGCGAGCCAGACCGTCTGGATGAGCCACGGCGACTCGGTGTCCCAGGCTCCTGAGGGCTTCACGGTGCTCGCCTCCACGAGTTCGACGCCCGTCGCGGCGTTCGCCAACGACGAGCGCCGGCTGTACGGCGTGCAGTGGCACCCCGAGGTGAAGCACTCCACACACGGCCAGCAGGTGCTCGAGAACTTCCTGCACCGCGCCGCCGGGATCCCGGCCGACTGGAACAGTGGCAACGTCATCGCCGAGCAGGTCGCGCTGATCCAGGCCCAGGTGGGCTCCGGCAAGGTGATCTGCGGTTTGTCCGGTGGAGTCGACTCCGCCGTCGCCGCCGCGCTCGTGCACAAGGCCATCGGCGACCAGCTCGTCTGCGTCTTCGTGGACCACGGGCTGCTCCGCGAGGACGAGCGCCGCCAGGTCGAGGAGGACTTCGTCGCGGCCACCGGTGTGCGCCTGGTCACCGTCGACGTGCGCCAGCAGTTCCTGACCGCCCTCGAGGGAGTCAGCGACCCGGAGACGAAGCGCAAGATCATCGGCCGCGAGTTCATCCGCACCTTCGAGCAGGCGCAGGCCGAACTGATCAAGGAGGCCGCGGCGGAAGACGGCGACCCGATCCGCTTCCTCGTGCAGGGCACCCTGTACCCGGATGTCGTCGAATCGGGCGGGGGATCCGGCACGGCCAGCATCAAGAGCCACCACAACGTTGGCGGGCTGCCGGAAGACCTGCAGTTCGAGTTGATCGAGCCGCTGCGCACCCTGTTCAAGGACGAGGTGCGCGCCATCGGCGCCGAGCTCGGGCTGCCGGCCGAGATCGTGCAACGCCAGCCGTTCCCCGGCCCCGGCCTCGGCATCCGGATCGTCGGCTCGATCACGCAGGACCGGCTGGACCTGCTGCGCAAGGCGGATGCGATCGTGCGCGCCGAACTCACCGCCGCCGGCCTCGACCGCGAGATCTGGCAGTGCCCGGTCGTGCTGCTCGCCGACGTGCGCTCGGTGGGCGTGCAGGGCGACGGCCGCACCTACGGCCACCCGATCGTGCTGCGCCCGGTGTCGTCCGAAGATGCCATGACCGCGGACTGGACCCGCCTGCCCTACGACCTGCTGGCCAGGATCTCCAACCGGATCACGAACGAGGTCGAAGGGGTCAACCGGGTCGTGCTCGACGTCACCAGCAAGCCGCCGGGGACCATCGAGTGGGAGTAGGGCGCCCGCGTTCCGCTCCCCGCCGGCCCGCCTGAGCCGCGCGCACAAGGAAGGGCCGCCCCGAGGGGCGGCCCTTCCTTGTTGCTCTCGGTGTTACTCGCGGGCGATGGCGAAGATGCGCAGCAGCTCCACGTACAGCCACACGACCGTGACCATGAGGCCGAAGGCACCGGTCCAGCCGAACTTGCGGGGGGCCCGGTTGTTGACGCCGCGCTGGATGAAGTCGAAGTCCAGCACGAGCGAGTACGCGGCCATGATGACGGCGAGCACACCGATCAGGAGGCCGAGCGGGATGCCGAAGATCTCGACGCTGCGCAGGCCGAACGCGTTGTCGGTCGCGCCGAACGCCATCATGCCGAGGTTCACGAGCGAGAAGACCAGGTAGCCGACCATCGCGATCATGAAGACCTTGGTGGCCTTCTTCGAGGCGCGGATCTTGCCGTTGGCGAACAGGGCGAGCGTCACGCCGACGACCACGAGGGTGGCCAGGACGGCCTGCACGACGACGCCGGGGTAGAGCTGCTCGAACACCTTGGAGATGCCGCCGACGAACAGGCCCTCCGCGACCGCGTAGGCGAGGATGAGGCCCGGTGAGGGCTCCTTCTTGAACGTGTTGACGAGGCCGAGCACGAGGCCGACGATCAGGCCGACGATCATCAGGATCGGCAGTGCCGGCAGCGCGGGGGTGAGCATCCAGCCCGCAACCGCGGCGACGATCAGCAGCCCGAAGCTCAGGGCCGACTTGGCGATGGTGTCTTCGTAGCTCATCCGATCGGTGTCCTGGGCGCCCGCGGACGGGGCGTTGTACAGGTCCTGCAACTCGGTGGGGGACAGCGCCCTGGTGGTCGCAACGGCGCCGGGAGCGCCGAATGCGGCGTTTCGAGAGAATGCGGGGTTGGAGCTTGCCATGGGGTCCTGCCTATCAATCAGCTGGGTGGGGGCCGTGCCGGGTCCGGGCACGTGGAGATCAGTAGAGCTCAGTCTATTAAGATCCGCTGGGGATCCGCCGGTATGCCGCTGGACGCGCGCCGGGCCGTGAGTCGTGCGGGGAGCCAGGCCGCCAACCAGGCGCAGCCGACGGTGACCACCGCGCCGATCAGGAGCCCCAACCAGTTCTGGCTGTACTCGCTCAACGTCAGCTTGAGCAGGAAAACCGTCGCCACCAACGGCACCACGACGACGTAACTCACCGGCGGACGATGCCGGACGAGCAGCCAACCGGCCAGCAGCACCACATAGGCCCCGGCAAAGTCGGGGCCTCCGACGAGCACCAGGCCGGCCAGGAGGCAGGGAACAACCACGGCCAGGCGCCGCCAGATCGCACCGGGAAGAACCAGCCAACCGAGCAGCTGAACGGCCGGGCCGATGAGCAGGAACCACAGGCTGTACGTGCTCGTCAGGTTGGTCGCGGCTATGCCCAGCACGATGGCGGCGAGCCCGGCGAGGTAGCGCGCGCGGTAGCCGCCCCACAGGTGCAGGCGGGCGGCGGGTTCGATCACGATGGTCACGCGTCGAGTCTGGCAGTCGCGCGGCTAACCTTGGTCCATGAAACCGATCGTGATTGGCCACCGGGGGGCGAGCGGTTACCGGCCGGAGCACACCAGGTCGGCCTTCGAACTGGCCTTCGCGCTCGGCGCCGACGCGGTCGAGCCCGACATCGTGGCCACTCGCGACGGCGTACTCGTCGTGCGGCACGAGAACGAGATCTCCGGCACGACGGATGTCGCCTCCCGCCCCGAATTCGCCGACCGGCGCGCAACGAAGCGGATCGACGGCAAGGTTCTCACCGGCTGGTTCACCGAGGACTTCACCTGGGCGGAACTGAGCACCCTTCGGGCCAGGGAGCGGCTGCCGGAGGTGCGCCGCAGCAGTGCCACGTTCGACGGACGTTTCCCGATCCTGCGCCTGCGCGACGTGTTCGAGCTCATCGACCGGGCGTCCGGCAGCGCAAAGCGCAGGCTCGGCATGGTCGCCGAGATCAAGCACTCCACCTACTTCGCGTCAATCGGCCTTCCGCTCGATGAGCTTTTCGCCGCCGAGGTCAACACGGCCGGCTGGAACGCCGGCGACGGACGCCTCGTCATCGAGAGTTTCGAACAGGATGTGCTCCGAAAGATCTACGCCCGTGGAATCTACGGCAAACGCGTCTACCTGCTTGAGGCGCGCGGCAAACCCTTCGACGAAGTGACCCGGCTCGGGGCGAAGGCCCCCCACTACGCCGATTACCTCACCGAGGCCGGGCTGTACGGGCTGAGCGGACGCGTCAACGGGATCAGCGTCGACAAGTCACTCATCCTCGCCACGGACGAGCGCGGGGACGAGGACGAGGACGAGGACACTGACGGGGACGGCGATGGCGGCGGCGCCTCCGGACTCGTCGACCAGGCCCACGCCGCCGGGCTGGAAATCTACTGCTGGACGCTGCGGCCCGAGAACCGGTTCCTGGCCAGGGCTAACCGGAGGGGCCGGCTGAAGTCCGACTTCGGTGACTGGCCGGCCGAGTTTCGAACCATCATGGGCACCGGGATCGACGGCGTCTTCGCCGATCATCCCGATCTCGCGGTCCTCGTGCGCGACGAGCGCTGACGGTGAGCGCTGACTGTGGGCGCTGACGGTTTGTCAGGGGCGACCCGTAGAATTGGCAACGAGATGACGACCCCACCAGCCATGCCTTCTGCTCCCGCGAGCGCCGTCCGGAGCGCCGCGACGCCCGTCATCCTCGACGGCAGGGGGCCAGGCGGCGACGGCCCCGGCGGCGAAGACGGATACCGCAGCCCGCTGCTCGACGGGCTCAACCCCCAGCAGCGTGAGGCCGTGGAGTACCGCGGCCCGGCCCTGCTGATCATTGCCGGGGCCGGCTCCGGCAAGACCAGCGTGCTCACCCGCCGCATCGCCAGCCTGCTCGAGAGCCGTGAGGCCTGGCCGAGCCAGATCCTTGCGATCACGTTCACCAATAAGGCCGCCGCCGAGATGCGGGAGCGCGTCAGGGCCATCCTCGGCCAGGGTGCCGACGGCATGTGGATCTCCACCTTCCACTCCTCCTGCGTCCGCATCCTGCGCCGCGAAGCCGAGAGCGCCGGGCTGTCGACGAGCTTCAGCATCTACGACTCGGCCGACACCAAGGTCACCCTCAAGCGCATCATCAAGTCGCTCGACGCCGACACGCTCGGCTTCACCCCAGGCAACGCGTCCGCGAAGATCTCCAAGCTCAAGAACGAGCTGGCGGATGTCGACTCCTACGCCCGCAACGCGAACATGAGCGACCCGCAGGAGGTCATGTTCGTCGAGATCTTCCGGCAGTACACGCAGCGCCTGAGGTCGGCCAACGCCCTCGACTTCGACGACCTGATCGGCGAGACGGTCTACCTGTTCCGCGCCTTCCCCAAGGTCGCAGCCCTGTACCGGCGCCGGTTCCGGCACATTCTGGTCGACGAATACCAGGACACGAACCACGCGCAGTACTCGCTCGTGCGTGAGCTCACCCGTCCGGTCGAGCCGGCGCTCGCCGACGAGATGGAGGCGACCGGGGTGCATGTGCGCAACCTGCGCGAGCCCGCGGGTGCCATCCCCGGCGCCTCGCTCACGGTCGTGGGCGACTCCGACCAGTCGATCTACGCCTTCCGCGGCGCCGACACGCGCAACATCAGCGAGTTCGAACGTGACTTTCCCGGCACGAAGGTGATCCTGCTCGAACAGAACTACCGCTCGACCCAGAACATCCTGTCGGCCGCGAACGCCGTTATCGGCCACAACTTCGACCGCAAGGACAAGAAGCTCTGGAGCGCCGGCGGCGACGGCGAGAAGATCGTCGGCTACACGGCGTACTCCGGTCACGACGAGGCCCAGTTCGTCGCCGACGAGATCGAGGTACTGCACCAGGCCGGCATGGCCTACCGCGACATGGCCGTGTTCTACCGCACCAACGCCCAGACCCGGGCGCTGGAAGAAATCCTCGTGCGCGCGGCCGTGCCCTACCGGGTGGTCGGTGGCACCAAGTTTTACGAGCGGGCCGAGATCAATGACGCGCTCGCCTACCTGATCGCCGTCGCCAACCCGAATGACGATCTGGCCCTGCGCCGCATCCTGAACACACCCAAGCGCGGGATCGGACCCGCGACGGAGACCGGTCTGGCCAGCTTCGCCGAGGCGAACCAGATCAGTTTTCGCCAGGCCATGCGCGACAGTGCGGCGCTGGGCCTCGGCCCCAAGGTGACGGGGGCGATCCTCAGGCTCGCGACGCTGCTCGACGACGCGGCCCTCAAGCTGGACCCGGCCAACCCGGCCGGGCAGGCAAACGTGTCGGAGCTGCTCACCTTCCTGCTTGACGGCAGCGGGTTGCTCGCCGTGCTGCGGAACAGCCGTGACCCACAAGACGAAGCGCGCGCGGAGAACATCGAGGAACTCGTCGCCCAGACGAAGGACTTCAACCGGGAGAACCCCGACAGTGGGCTGGTGGATTTCCTCACCCAGGTATCCCTCGTGGCCGCCGCCGACGACCTCGACGACGCATCCGGTACCGTGTCGCTGATGACCCTGCACACGGCGAAGGGTCTCGAATACGAGGCAGTCTTCCTGACCGGGGTCGAGGAGGGGCTGCTGCCGCACCAGATGTCCGCGGGCGAGCCCGGCGGGCCTGCCGAGGAACGACGTCTCTTCTACGTGGGTATCACCCGCGCCCGCCAGCGCTTGTACTTGTCCCTCGCGATGACGAGGGCGCAGTTCGGCGACATCAACGTGGCGATGCCGAGTCGATATCTCCAGGAGATCCCGGTTGAGCTCATCGACTGGAAGCAGTCTCCCGGCATGGCCAACTCACGCGGCGGAACGCAGCCTCGCGCGCTCAACGCCCGTCGCGACGGATACGGCGGCGGATTCGCCAAGCGCGACAGCCTGCCTGCCGGGCTGCCGCCCGCTCCGAAGCCGAAGACCGAGTGGGCGAATCGGGTCACCGGCACGGTGCGAGACAACGGCGATCTCACCCTGGTCGCCGGCGACCGCATCCGTCACGTCGACTTCGGCGACGGACGCGTCAACCAGGTCACCGGCGAGGGCGCCAAGCGGATCGCGCACGTTCAGTTCGACACGTCCGGCGCCAAGAAGCTGCTGATCAAGATCGCGCCGATCGAGAAGTTGTAGGCGCCCGGCCGGCCTGGCGCGCCATGGCGGAGGGATTGGAAGCGCACAGGAGGTTTTCAGCTTCCCGATAGCTCTTCGATTGCCGGCGCGACGATGCTGTCTCCCATGAGCATCGACACGAACAGCAGACGCCCCGTCGGCGCACCGTCCGCGCGGCCCATCCATCCGGCCTACAGGCGCCGGATGCGCCTGGCCGACACTTTGCAGGTGCTCTGCGTCGTGTCGGTCGCCATCGTCGTCGCGATCTTCCTCGCCGACGGTGGCGCGGCACGTTTCACCACCCCCTCCGAAACTCTGACCTCGATGGGCATCGTGAGCGGGCTGGTTGGCAGCGACCTCCTGCTGGTGATGCTCTTGCTGGCCGCACGCCTTCCCCTGATCGACCGGGCATTCGGCCACGACAGGGCCATGGCCGTACACCAGTCGCTGGGCAAGCCGGCGCTCTACCTGCTCCTCGCCCACGCCGCCCTGCTGATCGGCGGATACGCACTCGCCGACAATTCCACCCTCCCGGCGGAGATGTGGACCATGCTCACGCAGCTTCCCGACATGCCCCTCGCCTTCGTGGGGCTGGCGCTTCTCATCGTGGTCGTCATCTCGTCCATCGTCGTGGTGCGTCGCCGTTTCCGCTACGAGGCCTTGCATGCCGTGCACCTGCTCGCCTACCTGGCGGTCCTCGTGTCGATCCCGCACCAGCTGAGTGTCGGCGGGCTGCTCCGCGACGGATCCATCCAGCGCTACTACTGGCTTGCGCTCTACGTGGCCGTCGCCGGCTCGGTCCTGCTCTTTCGTTTCATCATCCCGGTGGTGCGCTCGATCCGACACCGGCTGGTGGTCACCGGCGTCGACCGTGTCGCCCCCGGCGTGGTGTCGATCCGTCTCGGCGGCCGCCATCTGCGCGCGCTGAACGCGAGCTCCGGCCAGTTCTTCATCTGGCGGTTCTGGACGCCGGGGCTTTGGTGGCAGGCTCATCCGTTCTCGCTGTCGGCCGCACCCGGTGGGGACTCCCTGCGCATCACCGTGCGTGGGCTCGGCGACGCCTCGGTCAAACTCCCCGCTCTGCCCAGGGGTACCCGGGTGAGTTTTGAAGGACCCTACGGGCTCTTCACCGAGCGGGCCAGGACCTCGCCCCGCATCGTGCTCGTGGCCGCGGGCATCGGCGTTGCCCCGATTCGCTCGCTGCTGGAGAGTGCGTCGTTCGAGCCTGGCGGGGCGACGGTTCTCCTGCGGTCGCCTTCGCTCGGTGACCGCTATCTCGCCGACGAAATGGCCGAGCTCTGTGCTCGCCGCGGGGCCACCCTGCGGGTCATCGCCGGGCACCGTCCCCCCGGTGTCGACAGCTGGCTGCCCGCCGACGCGGCTGCCGCCGGTATCACCCTGGCGACCCTCGTGCCGGAGCTGCGCGAGGCCGACCTGTATGTCTGCGGACCCCGACGCTGGACCGACGCGGTCGTTCGGGATGCCAGATCGGCGGGTATGCCGGGTCGGCAGATCCACTACGAAAGGTTCGACTGGTGAGAATGCGTGCCGCGGCCTTCGCCGCACTGGCCTCCCTGTCCGTGCTCGGTGCCGGCTGGGAGTTGGGCATCCAAGCTGGCGTGACGAACCACTCGGCGACCGCGACGGGTTCGACCGCGATGGGTTCGACCGCGACGGGTTCGACCGCCGTGCCCACGACGCCCGGCCAGCCCACAACATCCGCCCAACCGCCCGCCACCGCGACGGCCCCGTCGGGCACGTTCACCGGGACCGTCGCGCAGACCCAGTTCGGCAACGTGCAGGTCGCGGTCACCATCGCCGACGGCAGGATCACCGACGTCACCGCGCTGCAGCTGACCGACCAGGATGGCAGGTCCGTGAGCATCAGCAACCGGGCGGCGCCCATCCTCCGCGACGAGGTGCTCTCCGCACAGTCAGCCAACGTGCAGAACGTAGGTGGCGCGACCTACACGAGCTCCGGATACGTCCAATCACTACAGTCGGCCCTCGATGCCGCCCGGTTCTGAGGTGCGCGGCAGCCGTCACGGACGGCAGGGCGGCCCGGCGGTCACATTCGAATCGATGGGAACCGTCGTCAGTCTGCGACTGGGTGACGACGGCGTCGACGGGCGGGTGCGTCGCATGGCCGGTGCCGCCGCCGTGGGGACATTCCGACGCTGGGACGAGCGCTTCAGCCTGTATAGCAAGGAATCCGAACTCAGCCGAATCGCGCGGGACGAGATCAGCCTGACCGAGGCGAGTCCGACCCTGCGGGACTGCTACGCGCTCGCCCTGGAGTGGCGTGACCGAACTTCCGGCGTCTTCACCCCGCACCGCGCCGACGGCGTGGTCGACCTCTCGGGCGTCGTCAAGGGACTGGCGATCGCCCAGACCGGCGAGATCCTCGCCGGCCTCGGGCTCACCGCGTGGAGCATCAACGCCGGCGGAGACATCCTGACCGCCGGACGGCCGTCACCCGACACTGACTGGATGGTCGGGATCGTCGACCCGATGGACCGTGGCACGCTGCTGGCGGCCGTGCCGCTCGTCGGCGCGCTGCGCTCCGTCGCGACCTCGGGCTGCGCCGAACGGGGCGAGCACATCTGGACCGCCCTCCCGGGCGCGGTCTCGCCCTACCGGCAGGTGAGCGTGTTCGCCGGCGACATCGTCACGGCGGATGTCCTCGCAACGGCGATCATCGCCGGCGGCGAAGATGCCCTCAATGACAGCACCGACCGGTGGCCGATCGAGGTGCTTGCCGTGCTCCGCGACGG
>JBDTAA010000010.1:0-7022 GCA_039924805.1 Cryobacterium sp. | reverse complement strand
GCACCGTCGTCCTCGACAAGCTCGAGAAGTTCAACGGCGAGGCACGCGTCCCCATCACACCGGGGGAGTACACCCAGCTCACCGGTCGCGCCGGTCGCCGCGGCATCGACATCGAGGGCCACTCGGTCATCCAATGGGCGCCCGGGCTCGACCCGCAGGCGGTCGCCTCACTCGCGTCACGACGCACCTACCCGCTCAATTCCAGTTTCAAGCCCACCTACAACATGGCCGTCAACCTGATCGACCAGTTCGGCCGCGAACGCACGCGAGACGTGCTCGAGTCTTCCTTCGCCCAGTTCCAGGCCGACCGCGCCGTCGTGGACCTGGCCCGCAAGGTGCGCCAGCAGGAGGGGTCGCTCGCGGGCTTTGCGGCCTCGATGACGTGTCACCTCGGGGATTTCGCCGACTACTCGTCCATTCGCCGCAGCCTGACCGCGTTGGAACGCGGTGGCGACTCGATCGAACACGCGCCTCGTGGCGAACGCGAGCGCCGCCAGCGCGAGCTTCAGAGCCTGCGCAAACGGCTCAAGGCACATTCGTGCCACAACTGCCCGGAACGCGAACAGCACGCCAGGTGGGCCGAACGGTGGTGGAAGCTGAAGCGAGAAACGGATGCGCTGAGCCAGCAGATCTCCTCGCGCACGGGTGCCATCGCCAAGGTCTTCGACCGCGTCACCGATGTGCTCGTCGGCTTCGGCTACCTCGTGACAGACGAGGCCGGTACCGTCACACTCAGCGAGAGCGGCCGCATCCTACGTCGCATTTACGCCGATCGCGACCTGCTCGTGGCCGAGGCACTTCGCCGCGACCTGTGGACCGGACTCGATGCCGCCGGCATGGCCGCAATGGCGTGCGCGCTGGTTTTCGAACCACGCCGGGACGAAGGCCTGATTCATGAGCGCTACCTTCCCCAGGGTTCTTTCCTGCCGGCCGTGGATAAGACCCACGAGCTGTGGAGCCGCCTCGACGACCTCGAACGAGACAACAAGCTGCCGGGCAGCAACCCGTTGGCCCTCGGCCTCAGCCTGGCCATGTGGAAGTGGGCGCGCGGAGGCTCGCTCGGCGAGGTGCTCCTGGAGGCGGAAATGGCGGCTGGGGACTTCGTACGCTGGACGAAGCAGACCATCGACCTGCTCGACCAGCTGTCGGTCGTGGCCGACGGACCGGTCGGTCGTACCGCCCGCCAGGCGATGGACGACGTGCGCCGTGGGATCGTGGCGTACTCCTCCGTCGCTTAAGCTGGAGACGTGATGGCGGGCACCGAGCGGAGACTGAGCCTGCCCCTGTGGGCGGCCATTCTGCTGGCGGCCGGGGCCGGAGCCATGCTCGATGCCGGCTTCCCAGACCGGGGCTGGTGGTTCCTCCCGCCCGTGGCCGTGAGCCTCATGCTCGTCGCGCTGCTCGGGCGGGGACCGTGGACGGGGCTCCTGGTGGGCCTGGTGGCCGCCCTGTCGTTCTGGCTGATCCATATTTCCTGGCTCACGCTCTACCTGGGCCCAATACCGTGGCTCGCCCTCGCCGTACTCCAGTCCCTCTTCTTCGGCGTCGGCATGCTGCTCATTGCCGTCGTGCTCCGCGTCGCGCCGCGGCTCTGGCCGACCCCGCTGGGACGCCTGGGCCTGGTCCCGATCGTCGTGGCGGGACTCTGGACGGCGCGAGAGGCGATCTCTGCCGTCTGGCCCTATGGCGGTTTCGCCTGGGGGCGCGTGGCGCTGTCCCAGTCGGAGAGCCCATTCCGTTCCCTCGTCGCCTGGGTTGGCCTGTCGGGCCTCAGCTTCCTCATCGTCTGGTTGAGCGCGTTGGCCGTGCAATTGCTGCGCGAAGGAGAGATCGGCCGGATCGTTCGCGGGGGAACCGCGGTCGGCGCGGTCGCCCTGCTGCTCGCGATCCCCGCCTGGCCCATCATTCAGAGCGGCGAGACCCGCATCGCCGCCGTGCAGGGCGCGTCAAACGCCGGTCTGTTCGCGCGCTTTTCGCCCGGGCAGATCCTGGATGACCACGTCTCTGAGACCCTGCCTCTCATCGGCGAGAAGGTTGACTTCGTGGTCTGGCCGGAGAACGGGAGCGACATCGACCCCACCCGGAATGACGACGCTGCACGAGTCGCCGATTACATCAGCCGGGAAATGGGCGTCCCACTCATCACGGGCACCATCACCCGGCGCGACGGAACCTATTACAACAGTTCGCTGCTCTGGAAGGCCGGTGAAGGCGCCGTGGCCACCTACGACAAAGTGCACCCCGTCCCGTTCGCCGAGTACATACCGGATCGGGCATTCTGGCGTCCATTCGCACCGGAGTTGATCGACCTCGTGTCCCGCGATTACGCGATCGGCACCCAGAGCAACGTGTTCGACATCAACGGCATACTCGCTGGCATCGCAATCTGCTTCGATATTGCCGATGACCAGCTCGTGCACGAGATGATCGACAGCAAGGCCGAAATCATCCTCGCTCAGACGAACAACGCGGACTTTGGCCGCAGCGATGAGAGCGTGCAGCAACTGGCCATCGCCCGGTTGCGGGCAATCGAGGCCGGACGAAGCGTCGTCAACATTTCCACCGTCGGCTCGAGCGCCATCATCGGCCCGGACGGCGCCACGATCGACAGCCTGCCCGCTTGGGAGCCGGGGTCGATGGTGCAGACCGTTCCGCTCAGCGACGCCCTCACCCCGGCGATGGCGTTCGGCCGCGCACTCGAGTGGTTCGTTGCAGGCATTGGCCTGGCCGGTTTTGCGTTCTGCTGGCGGGGCGCAGCAAAAAGCCGCCTCCGGATGCCACCCACCGAACGGCGGGCTTCTCCGGCGGCGGCCGTCAAAGAGCTTGCGGGCCGTTAGGCACCGATCTTGTGCTGTCCCCGACGCTCCCGCAGGACGGTCAGGCGCTCTTCGAGGAGCTCTTCCAGTTCGGCGCGCGTGCGACGCTCAAGGAGCATGTCCCAGTGGGTGCGCGCGACTTTCTCGTCTGAGTGGTCAACGACGACGGGCTTGGAATCGACCAGCCGGGTCGCGACCTGGGAGCAGAACCTGCATTCCCATTCGTCGGGCGCTTCGGCGTCGGCCGAGAAGACCATCACCGTTTCGCGCCCGCACGTTGCACACAGGTACGTGTGACTGACTCGTGGTGAGAAGGTAACGCCTTCTTCGCTCTGAAGGCTCTGGGCGCCTAACCTCATGCCACGCAAACTGCGATCCGCCATCGTTGTTCTCCTCTCGATGCAACCTCATGTATAAACCATGAAGCTGGACGTTATCTTCCCGTTATGCGCGTTCTCGAGAAAAAATCTCAGATTCCTTTTAATGTTCGCCCGGCGATGACCTGGACGGCAAGGTCACAGCGGTCGGTGATCAACCCATCGACGCCGAAGTCGAGGAGCCGGCGCATTGTGACCGGGTCGTTCACGGTCCACACGTGCACTTCAACCCCGATGCCGTGCATCGCGCGGATGAGTCGCGGCGTAACCACCCGAATGCGCCAGTATCGCTCGGGGACCTGAACGGCGGCGAAACCCCGCATAATCCGCCTGGCCCATCCGGTCAGCCCCAGCCGTGACGCCAGCCAGGCCTGGAGGAACACGGAGCCCGACGCCGAGGTCGCCACCCCGGGAAGCAGTCGCGTTGTGCGGCTGCGGCGATCCTCCGAGAACGAGGTGATCAGCACCCGCCAGGTGGCACCTGCCTGCAGAACGGCGTATGCCGTCGGTTCAGAGGCGCCCGTCGCTTTTACATCAATGTTGAACCTGGCCTCCGGGAATGCGTCGAGCGCCTCGGCGAGCGACACGAACGACTGGCCCTTGCCGAGGTCGATGCGCCTCAATTCCGCCATCGTGAGGCGATCCACGCGCACCGTGCGCCCGGTCAATCGCTCGAGGTCGGCGTCGTGACAGACCACGGCGACACCGTCGAGGGTGACCTGAACGTCCGTCTCCAGATGCGTTGCGCCGCCGGAGAGGGCTTTCAGGAAAGACAGCAGGGTATTCTCGGGCGCCTCGAGGCTCAGCCCCCTGTGCGCGAACACGTGGGGGCCCGGCGACCCGAGAAACTGCGATCTGCGCTCGGGGCCCATGTGTCGCTCGCTACTCCGCCGGCTGGTCTGGCCCGACGTGGGAACCGGGAACGGGGTTCGGGCCGAAGGCACGACCGATGCCCTTCATGGCCTCGGTGAGCTCACTGGGCACAATCCACAGCTTGTTGGCGCTGCCCTCGGCGAGCTTGGGCAGCGTCTGCAGGTACTGGTACGCGAGGAGCTTCGGATCCGGATCGCCGTCGTGAATAGCCTTGAACACGATCTGGATGGCCTCGGCCTCACCCTGGGCACGGAGGACCGCCGCCTTGGCCTGGCCTTCCACCTGCAGGATCGAGGCCTGCCGCGCGCCCTCTGCCGTCAGGATGGCCGACTGCTTAGTGCCCTCGGCGGTCAGGATCAGCGCACGACGATCACGCTCGGCGCGCATCTGCTTCTCCATGGAGTCCTGGATCGAGTGGGGCGGGTCGATGGCCTTCAACTCGACACGGCCGACCCGGATTCCCCACTTGCCGGTCGCCTCGTCGAGGACGATGCGCAGCTGGCCGTTGATGTTGTCCCGGCTGGTCAGGGCTTCCTCGAGGTTGAGCCCGCCGACCACGTTGCGGAGGGTCGTGGTGGTGAGCTGTTCGACCGCACCGAGGTAGTTGGCAATCTCGTAGGTTGCCGCCCGGGCATCTGTCACCTGGAAGTACACAACGGTGTCGATCGAGACCACGAGGTTGTCCTCGGTGATCACGGGCTGCGGCGGGAACGAGACGACTTGTTCGCGCATGTCGAGGAGCGGCCGCACCCGGTCGATGAAGGGGACGAGGATGTTCAGTCCCGGCAGCAGGGTCTTGTGGTACTTGCCGAGGCGTTCGACGACGCCCGCGTTCGCCTGGGGAATGATCCGGATGGCGCGCACGAGAACAACGATCACGAAAACCGCAATCACGACGAGCAGGGCAATGATGAAGAGCTGCCCGATGAAATCACCTGAGCTGATGAGCATTAGGGGGTGTTCCTTTCCGAGGGGAGAACGACGGCGGTGGAGCCCTCGATCGCGGTGACACTGACCTGGGTGCCGGGTTCAATGGGGCCCGAATCCGCGCCGGAGGCCAGGCGCGCGGTCCAGGTTTCCCCGTTGGCCAGCTTGACCAGCCCGCCGGTAGCGCCCACGGTCGACATGACGCGGCCGCTCAGTCCGATGAGCGCTGCCACGTTGCTCGGGGTTTGATCCGCGTCCTTGTTCATGACGCGCAGGAGGAGAGGGCGGATGGTGAGCAACAGGAGCACCGACAGCACGGCGGCGACAACGATCTGCAACCACCACACAGCGCCCACCAGGTTCGCGCCGAGGCCGGCCAGACTGCCGATGGCGATCATCAGAAAGGTGAACTCGAGCGACAGAAGCTCGATGATCACGCAAATCAGGATGAAACTAAGCCAGAGAATCCACAGGTATTGGGTCAGATCGGGCATTTCGCCCCCCTCGCACGTCGGTATATCTCAGAAGCTACCATCCCGCGTCCGCGTGCCGGGGCATGTTGCTAGGGTTGTTTTTCGTGAGCATCCCTTCGAACAATCCCCTCGCACCCGGTTCACTTTCCGGCAAGCGCGTCCTCGTCACCGGTTCCTCTCGTGGAATCGGAGCTGACACCGTCGGTTACTTCGCGGAGGCCGGCGCCAGTGTCGTGATCAACTTCCGCAATAAGGAGGCACGGGCGACAAAGCTTGCCGACGCGATCCGGGCCGCGGGTGGCACCGCCATCACGGCGGGTGCCGACCTCACCGACTCCGAGTCCGTCGGCGCGATGTTCGATCGGATCCGCGCCGAATACGGCGGCCTGGACGTTCTCGTGATGAATGCCTCGGGCGGCATGGAGGGCGGCATGGCCGCCGATTACGCCATGCAGCTCAACCGTGACGCGCAGGTCGACCTGCTGCGCCGCGCCATGCCGCTGCTCGTCCCGGGTTCGCGGGTCGTGTTCGTGACGAGCCACCAGGCCCATTTCATCCACACCACCGCAACAATGCCCGAGTACGAGCCGGTCGCCCGCAGTAAGCGCGCCGGCGAGGACGCCCTGCGAGTCCTCATCCCGGAGCTGGAGGCGGCAGGCATCGGCTTCGTCGTCGTGTCGGGCGACATGATTGAGGGCACGATTACTGCCACCCTTCTCGAGCGGGCCAATCCCGGTGCCATCAGCGCACGCAAGGATGCCGCCGGACGTCTGTACAACGTCAGCGAATTCGCGGCCGAAATCGCGTCGGCGGCTGTGGAGCCCGTGCCAGAGAACAATACGCGCTACGTTGGCGACACCTCCGACTTCACCGGCGGCTAGAAGGAGGCAAGGATGAAGGCGCCCGACCTCCCTCTCCTCTCCACGGTTTCGCGCCCCACCATCCACCCCGACGGCAGCCGGGCCGTTTTTTCCCTGATCAGGCCCGATTTCGTGGCAGACGATTACCTTGGCCAGCTGTGGAGCGTTGGGCTGGCGGGGAAGCCGTTCCCACGCCGGCTCACCCGCGGCCACCGGGACAGCGCGCCGCGGTTCTCTCCCGACGGACGCCTGCTGGCATTCCTCCGGGCCACGCCGCACGCCGCGGCGCAGCTGCATGTTGTCGACGCCGCCGGGGGAGAGGCGGCGCAGGTGACGAACGCGCCCCTGGGCGTTACGGACTTTCGCTGGCGGCCCGACTCCCGGTCACTCGGTTTCGTCGCCCGGGTGCCGCAATTCGGCCGGTACGGCACGGTGCCCGGCATCGACGTCGGCTCCGAGCCGCCGCGTCGGATCACGACGCGTCGGTACCAATCGAATGGCGTCGGCTACACGATCGACCAGCGCGCCCACGTCTTCCTCGTCGATGTACCCGACGTGTGGGGCGAGCCGATCGCGGCTCCGGCGCCCTCGGTGGAGGACGAGCCGGACGTCGAGATCGCCCGGGACGGGGCCGTGCCGCTCGGTCTTCCGCCCGCGCGGCAGCTCACGGCTGGAGACTTTGACCACGTCGGCCTT
>JBDTAA010000009.1:0-13188 GCA_039924805.1 Cryobacterium sp. | reverse complement strand
TCATGTGCGCGAACAGCGGATGCCCCTTGAGCGTCTCGATCACGGATGCCACGCCGTCGAATCGTCCCACCCGCAGGTTGTCGCGCTGAGCCACGTCGTGGGTGAGCACGACCCGGGAGTTCTGGCCGATTCGGCTGAGCACCGTGAGCAGCACGTTGCGCTCCAGCGACTGGGCCTCATCGACGATCACGAACGCGTCGTGGAGTGAGCGGCCGCGGATGTGGGTGAGCGGGAGCACCTCGAGGATGCCGCGCTCGACGACCTCCTCGAGCACGTTCTCCGACACGAGCGCGCCAAGGGTGTCGAATACCGCCTGGCCCCATGGATTCATCTTCTCGCTCGCGTCGCCCGGCAGGAAGCCGAGCTCCTGGCCGCCGACCGCGTAGAGCGGACGGAAGACCATGATTTTGCGGTGCTGTTGGCGCTCCAGCACGGCCTCGAGGCCCGCGCAGAGGGCGATCGCCGACTTCCCCGTCCCGGCTCGACCTCCCAGCGACAGTATCCCTATCGATGGGTCGAGCAACAGGTCGATCGCCAGGCGCTGCTCGGCCGAGCGGCCGTGCAGGCCGAAAACGTCGCGGTCGCCGCGCACGAGCTTGAGTTCCCCCTTGCCCGTCACTCGTCCGAGCGCCGAGCCACGTTCCGAGTGGATGACCAGGCCCGTGTTGACGGGCATGTCCTGCACGAGCCTGGTCGTCATGACCTCGTTCTCGTAGAGCTCGTCGATCTGGGCGCCGCCGAGGGTGATCTCGTCCATGCCGGTCCACCCGGAGTCGACGGCGAGCTCGTGGCGGTATTCCTCGGCCGTCAGCCCGAGCGAGGACGCCTTCACGCGCAGAGGCAGGTCCTTCGACACGACCGTGACGTTCATCCCGTCGTTGGCGAGATTCAGGGCGACCGCGAGGATGCGGGAGTCGTTGTCACCGAGCTGCAGGCCGGATGGGAGCACAGACATGTTCGAATGGTTCAGCTCGACGCGGAGCGTTCCGCCGTCGCCGACCGGAATCGGGAAGTCGAGGCGCTCGTGCTTCATCCGCAGTTCGTCGAGGTTGCGCAGCGACTGGCGCGCGAAGTATCCGATCTCTGGGTCGTTTCGTTTGGCCTCCAGCTCGGTGATAACCACAACGGGCAACACGATGGCATGCTCGGCGAAGGCGAAGATCGCCTTCGGATCGGACAGCAGCACCGAGGTGTCCAGAACGAACGTACGCTCGGCTTGATTGACGCTTGACGCCGTCCGGTGTGAATTCTGACGGTCGGTCTGATTAGCGGTCACAACCACTCCCCCCCGCGCCTGAGTGGGCGCGGATTCCATTGGCGAGCTGGCCACGAGCGGTTCTCGAGCCGTACTTATGTGGCCGTCTCGATCAGGCGCCATACCTGATGTGGATGACGCTACGTGCCCGGCGCTCCAAAGGGAAGAGCGACACGCCTCCCGGGGCCCGACGGCCGCGTTCGGGGGGTAGCCGCGATCCCGGTCGCCCGCGCTCTAGTAGCTGGCGGCGGTGGAATACGACGTGAACGCGGCCCGCACCATGTCGACGGTGTCGGCGGACAGGGCAGCGTGCACGCAGAGCCTCACGGTTCCGCCGCGCGCCTTCGCCGTGACACCGTGGTTGTGCAAGGCGGCGGTCAGCAGGGTGAGCTGTTCGGCCGGCGGTTCGAGCACGATGATTCCGGCGCGTTCGCGTTCATCGCGCGATGACACCACCGGCACGGCGAATTCGTCGGCGAGGTCGATGAGCCTGCTGACGTTTTCGGTGACGGCGGCTTCGATCTCGTCGACGCCCACTTCGGTGATCTCCTCGAGCGCGGCGGCGAACCTGGCCTGCGCGATCCGGTCCCCGTGGCTGATTTGGAACGCGGCGGCGCCTTGTGTGGGCGGCAGGACCTCGTCCCAGGGTTCGTCGACGTCCGTGCCGGAGAACCCCGAAAAAACGGGGACCAGCATCTCGACGGCGCGATCGCTGAGGGCGAGGAAGCCGGTTCCCCAGCCTGCTCTGGTCCATTTCTGGCCACCCGATGCGACGACGTCTGCGACCTCATACGGGGCGTCGGTGACGCCGAAGCCCTGGATGGCGTCGACGATGAGAAGCCTGTCGCCGATCACCTGGCGGATGCCCTCGAGGTCGACGCGATAGCCCGTGCGCGCATCAACGAGGCACACGGCAACGGCGACGGTCGCTGGGGTGAGCTGTGCCTTGATCAGGCCCGGCGTCACCCGCCCGTGGTCCGCATCGAGCCACAGCGGGGTGACCACCTGCAGCGCCTCGGCCGCTCGCACGGCCGCGAAGGGCACGCTCGGGAAGTCGTGCGGCGAGAGCAGAACGCCACCGGTGAGACCGAACATGGCCTGCATGAGCCCGGTGCTCGTGTTGGGTTGGGACACCACCTGGTCCGCCCGGAACCCGATGATTGCGGCCACGGCGGCGCGCATCCGCTCGTCCTGGTGGAAAAGATCGGTCAGGCTGCCGAAACGGGCACCGGAGAGCAGCTCGGTCTGGCCGAGCGCCTCGGCGACCACGACGGATGACAGCGGCCCGACGCGCCCGTAGTCCAGATACCCGGGTTCCTCGACGAAGCCGTCAATGAAGCGCTGGAAGGAGGTCACGCAGGGTTCCTTTCCGGCACGGGGCGGATGTCGACAGGCTCGATCTCCGCCATTGTGGCACTAACCGCCAAATCGACGATGCCGTTTGGCGAAATCGCGCAGGGCGCGCAGGAAGTCGACCTGGCGGAGGTCCGGCCCGAGCGCCTCCACGAAGTAGAACTCGCTGTGCGCACTCTGCCAGAGCATGAAGTCGCTGAGCCGCTGCTCGCCCGAGGTACGGATGACGAGCTCAGGGTCCGGCTGCCCACCGGTGTAGAGGTGCTGCCCGATCAGTTCGGGGGTGAGCGTCTCCGCGAGGTCTTCGAGCGTTCCGCCGTGCGCGTGGTGTGTGGCGACGATGCTGCGCATAGCATCGGTGATCTCCGTGCGCCCGCCGTAGCCGACGGCGAGGTTGATGTGCAGCCCCTTGTTGCCGGCCGTGCGCGCTTCTGCGGCCTCCATCGCGGCGATGAGCGGCGCGGGAAGGCGTTCCTTGGAGCCCACCTGCTGCACCCGCCAGTTGCGGTAGTGAGAGAGTTCCTCGGCGAGTTCGGCGATGATCTCGACCAGGTCGGACAGCTCCTCGCTCGGCCGTTGGGTGAGGTTGTCGGAGGAGAGCAGGTACAGGGTGACGACGCAGATGCCGAGGTCGTCGCACCACTCAAGGAATTCGCGCATCTTCGCGGCTCCGGCCCGGTGTCCGTGCGCGACTGAATCAAAGCCCAGTTGCTTGGCCCAGCGGCGGTTTCCGTCGATGATCATGGCCACGTGCCGGGGCACCTCGGTGGGCGTGAGGGAACGACGAATTCGGCGCTGGTACAGCCTGTAGAGGAAGTCGCGCCCCAGGGGAATTTGCCGATTCTGCACACAGTCACGCTAGCTCACTCGGCGGAGAGACAAGAGCGCGGGGGCCGAACCCTCCCGTATTCTGGCTCCATGTCCTCAGAGCACCCCGCAGAGCACGTCAACGACGAGCCCGTCAACGCCGAGCCCGACGAGATCCCGAACCTGCCTCTACTCGAGGCGGAAGTGCCGCGGCCGGAGGACCTTCGGCCCACGTGGCGCGGCTGGATCCATGCCGGCACCTTCCCGGTGGCGATCGTGGCGGGCATCATCCTGCTGGTGCTCGCCGAGGGCAGCGCCGCCAAGATCAGTTCGGCCGTTTTCGTGCTCACGTCCATGCTGCTCTTTGGCAATTCCGCGCTGTATCACCGCTTCGACTGGAAGCCGCGCACGAAGATCATCCTCAAGCGCATCGACCACGCCAATATCTTCCTGTTGATCGCCGGCTCCTACACACCGATCACGGTGCTCGCCCTGCCGCCCGACAAGGCGACCCTGCTCCTCTCCCTGGTGTGGGGCGGAGCGATCCTCGGCATCGCGTTCCGCGTGTTCTGGATCCATGCTCCACGCTGGCTCTACGTGCCGCTCTACCTCATCCTCGGCTACGGCGCGCTCATCTACATCGTCGATTTCTTCCAGGCCAACGCCGTGATGATGACGCTCATCCTGATCGGTGGACTCTGCTACAGCGTGGGCGCGGTCGTGTACGCCCTGAAGAAGCCCAACCCGGTGCCGGGCGTGTTCGGCTTCCACGAGATCTTCCACACGCTCACCGTGGCGGCGTTCCTCTGCCACTGGGTGGCCATCCTGATCATCGCCACCCACCCGCTTTACCCCTGATCAGCCTCGGATCGAGGCCAGGCTCCGAGCGTTTACCCGGGAGGGTCGCCCTCGTTCGCCTCCCTGGCGGCGGCCTCGGCCTGCAGCTTCTCCTGGATCTGGGCTCGGTAGGTCGTGCGCCGGACCCGACGCACCATGTCCAGCCCGAGCAGCACGGTGGCGACGGCGACGAGGAAGATCGCCGCGAAGCCCCAGGCCCCTGGTGTGACGGTGTTCGGGTCGAACTCCGGCGGCGGCGTGTTCTCGGACACGAAGCCCTGCAGCCGGCCCAGCGCGCCGAGCACGGGCGTCACGCCTCGTCTTTCACGCCGGCAAAGAGGTCAGATTCGGGCATGACGGTGTCCACTTTCGATTCGATGAGCTGGAAGTCCTCAAAGGGCCACGCCTCGCGGATGAGCTCGTTGGGCCAGAAGAAGAAGCTACTGTCCGGCGCCACCTGGCTGGCGTGGGCGCGCAGGGCGGCGTCCCGCACCTCGAGAAATTCGCCGACGGGCACGTGCGTCGTCGCGAGCTTGGGATAGTCCTTCATCCAATCGCGGGCGGCGCCGAGCGGCTCGAGCAGCGGGGAGTCCGGCTCTTTCACGCTCAGCTCGAGAAACATCGCGTCGATGCGTTCGAGGTTGAAGATGCGGTCGTAGTAGAGCTTCTCGACCTGCCAGGGAACGCCGGCATCCGGGTACCGCGCCGGGTCGGCGGCGGCCCGGTACGCCTCGACCGACACTTCGTGGGTGCGGATGTGGTCGGGATGCGGGTAGCCGCCGTTCTCGTCGTAGGTGATGAGAACCTGGGGGCGAAATTCGCGAATCACCCGCACCAGCGGTTCGGCGGAGATCTCGACCGGGATGTGAGCGAACGACCCGGGCGGGACCGACCCGTCGTCGTTCATGCCGGAGTCCATGTATCCGAGCCAACGATGCTGCACGCCGAGGTGACGCTGGGCCTCGGCCATCTCGAGGCGGCGGAGCCCGCCTATGTCGCGTTCGGCCATTGAGCGCCCGGCCATCGCCTCGTTAAGGATGCTCCCCCGCTCGCCGCCGGTGCAGCTCACGATGAGCACCTCGGCCCCACGGTTTCGGTAGTGCGCATAGGTCGCGGCGCCCTTGCTCGACTCATCGTCGGGATGGGCGTGGACAGCGAGCAGACGCAGCGTCACAAAACTCCTCAGGAATGCCGGATAACCTTGGGTTACCAGCCTAATCGTTGAACCATGAGTGTGGAGTCGCCTGATCGTGGAGTCCCCAGTGCCAGTGAAGCCCGTGTCGGAGGGCACGAACCACGACGCGCGGTACGGGCGCACTCCCAATCGGCGCGGGCGTGACCGCCGCCTGCTGTGGATCGTTGCGGGCGGCTTCGCGCTGGTTTTGCTCGCCTGGGTGGTCTGGGCGGGCCTCGACGGAGCCGCGCCGCAGCTTGAGGCCCGCGACACCCGGCATAGCATCATCGACGAGCACAGCGTCAGTGTGACGTTCGAGGTGTCGATGCCGGCGGGCACGGCGGCAAGTTGCGCCGTCGAGGCGCTCAATCAGAACTTCACCGTGGTCGGCTGGAAGGTGCTCGATCTTCCCCCATCCGACCGCTACACGCGCTCGGTGACGGAGATTATACGTACAACCGAGCTAAGCAACACGGGTTTGATTTACCGCTGTTGGCTGACCTAGACTGACGTATTCGCCCTGACGTTATTCGTCGGGGCGTCGACTATATGTCCATGGGTTGAGCGCACAGAAGGAGAGCAATCGTGACGACAAATACAACTGTCACCTGGCTGACCCAGGAGGCCTCCGATCGCCTCGCTGCGGAGCTGCACACGCTCAGCACCGTTGGTCGCGATGACATCGCGAAGAAGATCGAATCCGCGCGTGAGGAAGGCGACCTCAAGGAGAACGCCGGCTACCACGCCGCCAAGGAGGAGCAGGGCAAGATGGAGGCGCGCATCCGTACGCTGACCCTCCTGCTGCGTAACGCCGAGGTCGGCAATGCCCCGGAGAGCTCCGGGGTTGTTCAGCCCGGAACGGTCATCACCGCGACCATCGCGGGCGACGAAAGCCGGTTCCTGATCGGCAGTCGCGAGATCGCCGGCGACAGCGACCTCGACGTGTACAGCGAGCAGAGCCCACTCGGCACGGCCATTATCGGCCTCCGGGTCGGCGCATCGACGACGTACACCACGCCCAATGGCAAGGAGATCTCGGTGCAGATCTCCCTCGTCGAGACCTGGACCGGCAACTAAGCCTAGTCGCTCTGCGGAGCTAGTCGGTCTGCGGGTTGAAGCCCGCGGACCGCAACAGGTCGAGAACGTGCTGGCCGTGCTCGGGCCCGCGCGTCTCCACGCTGATGTCCAGTTCCACCTCGCTGAGCTGCATGCTCACGCCGTGGCGCGTGTGCAGCACCTCGATGACGTTGGCCTGCGCCTCGGCGAGCAGCTCGGCGATCCGTGCCAGCTGGCCCGGGCGGTCGGGCAGCATGATCCGCAGGGTGAGATAACGGCCGGATGCGGCCAGCCCGTGGCTGATCACCCGCTGCATCAGCAGCGGGTCGATGTTGCCGCCGGAGAGGATCGCAACGGTCGGGCCGGACGCGGTGACCTTGCCGGCGAGAATCGCCGCCACGGCGACGGCTCCGGCCGGTTCGATGACCAGTTTCGCCCGCTCCATCAGGACGAGCAGGGCCCTGGCCGTGTCGTCCTCGGTCACCGTGACGACCTCGTCGACGTTGTCGCGCACGATCTCGAAGTTCAGCAGGCCCGGCTTGGCGACGGCGATCCCGTCGGCAATGGTGGGGAGGATCGTGATCTCGACCGCTTCACCAGCCGCCAGTGATGGCGGATAGGCCGCGGCGTTCGCCGCCTGCACCCCGATCACGCGGATGTGGCGTCCGTCGCGTGCCGCGCGCTGTTTGAGCGCACTGGCCACCCCCGAGATCAGCCCGCCCCCGCCGATGGGGACGACGATGGTCTCGAGGTCGGGAACCTGGTCGAGGATTTCGAGCCCAAGCGTGCCCTGCCCGGTGACGACATCCACGTGGTCGAACGGCGGAATCAGGATGGCGCCGGTCTCGGCCGCGTACGCGGCGGCGGCCAGGAGTGGCTCCGATACCGTGTGGCCGCGCAGGATGACATCGGCGCCGTAGTCGCGGGTGGCCTGGAGCTTGGGCAGGGCAACGCCGACGGGCATGAAGATGGTCGCCTTGATGCCCAGTTCCCGCGCAGCGAACGCGACGCCCTGGGCGTGATTGCCGGCGGAGGCCGCCACGACGCCGCGGGCCCTCTCCGCCTCGGTGAGCTTGGACAGCCTGTTGTAGGCTCCGCGAATCTTGTAGGAACCGGTGCGCTGGAGGTTCTCGCACTTGAGGTACACGGGAGCGCCCAGGAGAGTCGCCAGGTAGCGGGAGCTTTCCATCGGGGTCACGTCTGCGACGCGCGAGACGACCGCGCGAGCGGCTTCGAAGTCCTCGAGGCGCGGGCCGATGAGGGAAACGCTGGTCATGAGCTGGGGTTCTCCATTCTGCGGAATCCTGGACGGCGCGGGACGGTCTGCCAGAGCGGCGAACGGAGCACGTCAGTCTCTGGTGACGGAGGAACGCTTCGCCACGCTCCGCCGTGGATGTAGCTGATCATCACGTTGAGAACCGCGGCGATCGGTACGGCGAAGAGCGCGCCGGGGATGCCGGCCAGCAGCGTCCCCGCGCCGACGGCCAGGACGACCGCGAGGGGGTGCACCTTGACGGCCGTTCCCATGATGAGCGGTTGCAGCACGTGCCCCTCGACCTGCTGCACGAGCAGCACGATGCCAAGCATGGCAAGAGCGAAGCCGGGGCCGTTGAAGAGAAGGGCGATGATCACGGCGACGATTCCGGTCGCCACGGCGCCGACGATCGGGATGAACGACCCGAGGAAGACGAGGATTCCGATGGGGATGGCGAGGGGAACGCCGAGCAGGGCGGCGCCCACGCCGATGCCCAACGCGTCGATCGAGGCCACGAGGATCTGCACCTTCGCGAAGTTGCCCAGCGTGGTCCAGCCCGCGATTCCGGCCCCGTCGATGGCGGCGCGGGCGCGTCGGGGGAAGATCCGCACGACCCAGGCCCAAATACGTTTCCCATCGAGCAGGATGAACAGCAGGCTGAACACGGTGAGCAGCAAACCGGTCAGCAGGTGTCCGAGCGAGCTTCCGACGGACAACGCACCGGTGACGAAGAATTGGCTCTCCGACTGGAGGGCTTTGGACGCGTCCTGTAGATAGGCGTTGAGTTCGGTCTCGGTGATCTGAAGCGGCGACGCCAGCAGTGCGGCCTTGAGGCTGTCGATGGAGGCCTGGAACTGCGTGCTGAGGCCGGCGGATCCCGCGGCGATCTGGGTGGTGGCGAGGGTGATCAGGCCGCCGACGATGGCGAGCGTGCCGACGAGGGCGAGCGCGATGGCGAGCCCCCTGGGCCAGCGGTGGCGCACCAGGAACGAAACGAACGGCACCAGTAGCGCCGACACCAGCACCGCGACGAGGACCGGTATGACGATGAGCCGCAACTGCACGATGAGGAAGATGAATACGGCTGCTGCCGCGGCGATGGCCACCAGTCGCCACGACCAGGCGCCGGCGAGCCGGATGCCGGCGGGAATGCCCTCATCGTCCCGATGGGGAATCGGGACCGGGACGCGCGCCGTGCGTCTCCCGGATAGTCCGCCCCAGCCTGCCCTACCCGTGGATTCCGTCACGCCACCAGTCTAGGACTGGACTCGACCGACACCGGTGCACCGGTGAAGCCCAGGTGCACCTGCTCGCCGACGGCTGGCCTCAGGTGCACGTTGTGCTGGGTGAACAGGATCGTGCCGTCGTCCAGACGCACACCCGTGCGCCTGAGCGAACCGAGGAAGCTCGACGTGCTGACGACCCCTGAAACCCCATCGTCGGCGAATTCGACGTCTTCCGGCCGCAGGAAGACCCACACGTCCCCGTCGGCCTGGGACGAGTCGACCAACGGCAGCCTGGTTCCGTAGACGTGCACGAACCCGTCGCGGACCACACCGGGGACCCGATTGCTCAGGCCAACGAAATCGGCGACGAACGGCGAGGCCGGTCTGGCGTAGAGGTCCTCCGGCGTGCCGACCTGTTCGATGTTGCCGGCCCTCATGACCGCGACCCGGTCGGCCACGGCGAGTGCCTCGTCCTGGTCGTGGGTGACGAAGAGGGTGGTGATGCCCAGGTCGGTCTGGATCCGTCGGATCTCCTCACGCAACTGCACCCGCACCTTGGCGTCGAGGGCGGAAAGGGGCTCGTCGAGCAGCAGGACGCGTGGTTCCGTGACGAGGGCCCTCGCGAGTGCAACACGCTGCTGCTGCCCCCCGGAGAGTTGGTGGGCGAACCGGTCGTAGTAGCCATCGAGTTCGACGAGGGCCAGCGCCGCCCGCGCGCGGCTGCGTCGCTCCTCGGCGTCGACCTTGCGCATCCGCAGCCCGAACTCCACGTTCTCGCCCGCGCTCAAGTGGGGAAACAGCGAGTAGGCCTGGAACACCATCCCCATGTCGCGCTTGCTGGTCGGCAGCCCGGAGACGTCCGCACCGTTGATCGTGATGGTCCCCGCATCGGTTGTTTCGAGTCCGGCGAGCACCCGTAGGGCGGTGGTCTTGCCGCTGCCGCTCGGGCCCAGCAGAGCCACGAATTCCCCGGCCTGCAGGGTGAGATCAAATCCGGACAGGGCGCGTTGACCGCTGTACTCCTTGACGACACCGCGGAATTCGACGACCGTCCCGCCACCGGCGGGGGCTTGTTGCTGGGTCATGACAGACCTTTCGTGATGGAACGACGCCTGGTCGTACGCGGGCGCCGGGCGCCGAGCCGGCCGATGACGATGAGGAGCAGGAACGCGAAGATGAGTGCCAACAGAGACAGGATGACGGCCGTGTACGGGTCATTCTTGCTGACGACCACGAGCGCCGTCTGCAGGTTGACCCGGTTGAGCAGGGAAGCGATGGTGAACTCGCCAAGCACGACCGCGACCGAGATGAACGCGCCGGCGAGGATACCGCGGCGGAGGTTCGGCAGCAGCACCCGCAGCAGTATGGTCCCCCAGCCCGCACCGAGCGTGCGGCCGGCCTCGCTCATGGTACGCACGTCGACGGCATCCAGATTCGACTGGATCGCTCGATACGCGTAGGGCAGCACGGTGATGCCGTAGGCCAGCGCGAGGGTCCAGACCCCGCTGCCGAAGAGCCGCGCGACCACCGCGTACACGGGAGCCAGGCCAACGACGAGCACGATCGCGGGGATGCTGATCGGCAGGATGCAGATGATTTCGAGCATCCGACGTAACCTCGGAAACCGCAGGTGCACGAGAACCATCGTGGGAACGAGCAGCAGGAGCACGATTGCGACGGTGCCGATCGCCAACGCGACCGAGTTGCCGAGCGCCACGAGCACGGGCCGGTACGGGCCGGTGAAGCCGCTCTGGAACAGTGCGAGCCAGCGCGAGAAATCGTAGCCGCCCGTGAGGCCCTTGCGCAGGGTGAACTCGACCATGGCGACGATCGGAATGGCGAAGACCAGCCCGATGATTCCGAGAATGAGTGCCCGGACTCCACGGGTGGGCGCGTGCGCCACCCCGCCGGTCATGCGAAGGCCGCCGCTCATCGCTGCCACCTCGCGGCCCGGGACTGCAGCGCCGAGTAGCCCGTCATGACGATCGCCATGACGATGATCATCCCGAGTGCGAGCGCCCCGGCCAGATTCTCCCGCCCGAGCAGGGTTTCGCTGGTGAGCGCCGCCCGGATCTGCAGCGGTACGATCTGCGAACCCTGGCTGATCAGGGCGGCGGCGGTCGCATACGACGAGAAGGCGTTCGCGAAGAGCAGCAACAGGCTGCCGAAGAAGGACGGCGCCAGCACGGGGAAGGCGATGCGCAACCAGTAGGTGGCCGCGGTTCCCCCGAGCGTTGCGTTGGCCTCGGCCCAGGCCGGCTTCAAGGACTCGAGGGCCGGCATGAATGTGATGACCATGAGCGGAATCTGGAAGTACAGGTACGGCAGGATCAGGCCGGGCATCGCGTAGATCCACACGCCGTTGTCGAAGATATCGACGCCGAAGACGTTCCGCAGGAAGAGCGTCACCATGCCCTGGATGCCGATCGTGGCGACGAACGCGAAGGCGAGCATGACGCCACCGAACTGCGCGAGTACGCCGCTCAGCGAATCGACCGTCGAGCGCAGCGGCCCCTCTGGCCGGGCTCCGAGCAGCCCGTAACAGACGAGAGCGCCAAGGATCGCACCGACCACGGCGGTCAGCGCCGCCAACCAGAAGGAATTGAAGAACGTGGTGAGCACGACCGGGCTGCCGAGTGCCGCCACCGTGTCGATCGTGAACGCACCCGACTTGGTGAAGAACCCCGTGCCAACGGCGATGAGGGTGGGCACGGCAAGGAACAGCAGAACGTACACCGCGAACGGCAGCAGCCCCCAGGCCGCTGCCGTTCCACGGGTTTTACTGGACAGCGGCGGCCCATTTCTCGCCGAGCAACTTCGCGGCGGTTGCACTCTGCTCGCCCGTGGGCACGACAGTCTCAGTCGGTGCGGCCGGAAGGGCGTCGGACATTGCCTTGTCGATGGTGCCGGCAGCGGCCATCGCCTCGGCGCGCGCGGGGCGGGCGCCGCCGGCGAGCCACAGGTTCTGCGCGTCGTCGCTGTAAAGGAATTCCTGCCACAGCCGGGCGGCGGCCGGGTGCGGGGCGTCCTTGTTGATGGCCTGGTTGTAGTAGCCGGCATACCCGGTTCCGGGGAACACCACGACCTCCCACTTGCGCTGGCCCTTGAGGCTCTTGCCGTAGCCGACGTTGAGGTAGTCCCAGTCCATCACGACGGGCGTTTCGCCCGAGGCGATGGTGGCGGGGGTGGGATCGACCTTGAGGAAGTTGCCGGCCTTGTTAAGCTTCTGGAAGAAGTCGATGCCGGGCTGGAAGTCGTCGACGGTGCCGCCGCTCTGGACGGTGGCCATGCCCACGGCGGCGAAGGCCGCGCCGGCCTGGGTCGGGTCGCCGTTGATCGCGACCTTGCCCTTGTACGTGGCGCCGAGTAGATCACTCAGCTTGGTGGGCGCCGGAACCGCGTCGGGGTCGAAGCCGACGGCCATGTATCCGCCGTAGTCGCCGGTGTAGAGGCCGGTCAATTCCTTGAGTTCATCCGGGACGTCGGCCCAGGTAGACACCTTGTACGGCGCGAAGTAGTCGGTGCTCGTGAGCGCCACGGCCAGGCCGAGGTCGAAGACGTCGGGTGCGGTGTCCTGGCCCTTGAGGTTCTTGGCGGCCTGGATCTCTTCGGCGCTGGAGCCGTCGGGGGATGCCTCGTTCACGGTGATTTCGGGGTACTTCTCGGAGAACGCGTCGAGTACGGCGCCGTAGTTGGCCCAGTCGCGCGGCAGCGCGATCACGTTGAGCGAGCCCTCGGCCTTGGCCGCTGCTTCCAGCCCGGCCAGGTCGCCGAAGGCGCTCAGGCTCGTCGCTGTGGCGGCGTCGACCCCGCCCGGAGCTGGGGTGTTCCCCGCGGAGCAGCCCGAGAGAGTCAGTGCGATCGCGGCTGCGGCTGCGAGCCCAGCCATCGTGGTGCGCTTGGTGAACACGTGTCCTCCGTTGGTTGATGTGTCCGTGATACGGATGTGGCAGCCGCACCTGATTCGGCCATTCTAGGTAGCAGATCTACGCCGCGGTGGATTCCCGCGAAATGAAAGATGAACAGGGGATGTCGGCAGTCCCCCCGCTAGAGTCGTGTCGATGGCACAGACGGTCTCCCCCGCGCTCGCCCGCCGCATCGCCCTGGCGGCGCAGGGCTTCGGCCGTGCGCCGGGCGTGACGCCCGGCATCCGCCAGCTGGATGCCCTGGTCAACCGGATCGAGCTGCTGCAGATCGACTCGGTGAATGTCTTCGAGCGCAGCCA
>JBDTAA010000008.1:0-9752 GCA_039924805.1 Cryobacterium sp. | reverse complement strand
CCCCGGTGCTGGGAACGTTCGGGGGCGCGGCGGCAGCCTGGTGTCACGGATGCTGGACTTCCTTGGCCGCAGCCTCGAACCCGTCTACGGCTTCAGCTCGCTGCTCGCCTTCAAGCGTAAATTCCAGCCCGAGTTCCAGCCGCTATTCATGGCCTACCCCGATCCGGTGGCGTTGCCGGCCATCGGGATCGCGCTCGCGCGCGCCTATCTTCCGTCGCAATCCATGCGGGAAGTGCTGGCCTTCGCCCGCGGACTCGGATAGCCCGGCGCCCGACCTCCGTTGTCGAAGCGCAATCAACACTCCGGCGAAACGATGATAAGTTAAAAATGTGCTGTTCGGTGTGCTCCTCCTTAGCTGCCGCGACGAGACCTAATCTGAGGCCTCCCTCGTCGCGGAGTCTGCCGTGGGCTGTCCACCATTCGCGAGGAGATCAGGGATCATGAAGAACAATCAGACAACATCGGCCATGCCGATCCACAAGTACCGCGCGTACCACGAGCAGTTCCGCGTTGACCTGCCAGATCGTACGTGGCCGGACAAGCACATCACCCAGGCTCCGCGCTGGTGCGCGGTTGACCTCCGTGACGGCAACCAGGCGCTCATCGACCCGATGAGCCCCGAGCGCAAGCGCATCATGTTCGACCTGCTCGTGCGCATGGGCTACAAGGAGATCGAGGTCGGCTTCCCGTCGGCCAGCCAGACCGACTTCGACTTCGTTCGCAGCCTGATCGACGACGGCGCCATCCCGGACGACGTCACCATCCAGGTGCTGACCCAGGCGCGCGAGCACCTGATCCACCGTACCTACGAGTCCATCGTCGGCGCCAAGCAGGCCATTGTGCACTTCTACAACTCGACCAGCGTGCTGCAGCGGGACGTCGTGTTCCGCCAGGACAAGCAGGGCATCACCGACATCGCCCTGACCGGCGCGCGCCTCTGCCGCGCCGCCGAGGCGACCGTTCCCGGCACCACCGTCTACTACGAGTACTCCCCGGAGAGCTACACCGGCACCGAGCTCGAGTTTGCCGTTGACGTCTGTAACCAGGTCCTCGAGATCCTCGAACCGACGCCGGAGCGCAAGGTCATCATCAACCTGCCGGCCACTGTCGAAATGGCAACCCCGAACGTCTACGCCGACTCGATCGAGTGGATGTCGCGCCACCTCGCGCACCGCGAGAATGTGCTGCTGTCGCTGCACCCGCACAATGACCGCGGCACGGCGATCGCCGCCGCGGAGCTGGGCTACCTGGCCGGGGCCGACCGCATCGAAGGCTGCCTGTTTGGCAACGGTGAGCGCACCGGCAACGTCGACCTGGTCGCCCTCGGCATCAACATGTTCACGCAGGGAATCGACCCGCAAATCGACTTCGGCAACATCGACGAGATCAAGCGCACGGCCGAGTACTGCAACCAGCTGCCCGTCCCCGAGCGGAGCCCCTGGGCCGGCGACCTCGTCTTCACCGCCTTCAGCGGCTCCCACCAGGACGCCATCAAGAAGGGCTTCGAGGCCATGGCCGCGGATGCCGCGGCGCAGGGCCGCGATGTTAACGAACTGCTCTGGGCCGTCCCGTACCTGCCGATCGACCCCAAGGACCTCGGCCGCAGCTATGAAGCGGTCATCCGCGTCAACTCGCAGTCCGGCAAGGGCGGCGTCGCGTACCTGCTGAAGACCGACCACGCGCTGGACCTGCCGCGCAAATTGCAGATCGAGTTCTCCGGCGTCGTGCAGGCCAAGACCGACGCAGAGGGCGGCGAGGTCACCAGCGAGCAGATCTGGAACATCTTTAACGACGAGTACCTGCCGGCGAAGAGATCCGCCCCCGACGCCAAGTGGGGTCGCTTCGAGCTGTACTCGACCCGCACCTCCAGCGACCTGTCGGGCACCGTCGACCTCACCGTCGACCTCAGGGACGACGACTCCGTGGCCAATGCCACCGGCTCGGGCAACGGCCCGATCGCGGCGTTCATCACGGTGATGGCCGAGCGGGGCATCGCGATCACGCTGTACGACTATGTCGAGCACGCCATGTCGGCCGGAGGCGACGCCTTCGCCGCCGCGTACGTTGAACTCGACGTCAACGGCAAGCGCTACTGGGGAGTCGGAATCGACGCCGACATCTCGACTGCGTCGCTCAAGTCGGTCGTGTCCGCAGTGAACCGCGGCGTGCGCGCCGAGGTCGGCGACCGCCAGCTCACGCCGGCATAGAACGACGGCCCGGCCGGTTGGGCACCCCACCGGCCGGGTGCGGCACCGGGTGTGCTGCGGGGTGCCACGGCCGGTCAGCGATGGATCGGAACCCCTGACAGCGGAACCCCTGACCACGGAACCCCTGACAGCGGAACCCCTGACATCTGCACGGCCTCCGGCGCTCCCAGGTAGACCTCCGATACGCCCAGGATCCGGGTGCAGTCATCGATCGCGCTGGCGAGAAGGTCATACAACCGTGCGTCGGCGTCGGGGATACAGGCCTCGGCGATGCCGGGAACCGAAATGCGCAGGATGGACTCCGCCGTCTGTGACGTGAACTTCGAGCGCGGTCGGGAACCGACGAAGCCGATGAAGTCGCGCGCCCACCGCTCTGTGTCGGGGGCCAGCGCGAAGGCGTCACGGATCTGCGCCGTGACATCGGCGGACGGCCCACCGATGATTCCGGCGAGGTTGCGTTCGCACGTCAGGATGCCCACCGCGAGGGCGCGCTGGCGTTCCATGCTCGCGACCGGCAGCGCCGTGGTTGCGGCGCGCAGCGCGACCAGCAGCCCGACCCTCTGGTCGTCGCCGGCGAGGCCGATGACGGAGGGGATCAGTGCGGTCAGGCGCGACCTGTCCTTGTCTGAGGTGCAGTCGTTGACCATTCTGGCCAGCGACGCGAGCGCGGGATGCGTGCAGGCCGGATGGTCGCTCCACGATTCGCCGGCGAGATAGGAGGCGAACTCCATGAAGCATCCGCCGCTCCGGGGTGTGCGGTGCTTTCCGCGAGAAAGCACCGGCATCAGCTCCGGCGCTTTGGCCGATTTGTGTGTCATGAGTAACCTCCATGAGACGTGAACTGTTGCCTTCTAGTCTCACCCCGCAACGACCGAATTACCAGAGGCCTACCGTCATCGAACCGGACGCGGTAGGACTGTGTCATGACAGACGTGGCCGCGGTTTCGGCGTGGATCGACGGATATCGCCGCGCCTGGGAATCCAACGACGCACCGGACATCGTGCTGCTGTTCACCGAGTCGGCCGTGTACCGCACCGAGCCGTATGCCGACCCCTGGATCGGGCAGGACGCAATCGTCGCGGAATGGCTCTTCGCCGCCGACGAACCGGGGGAGACCACGTTCCACTGGATGCCCGTCACGATCGCCGACGACGTCGCGGTCATCGAGGCGACGACGGTCTATCGCGACGGGCCCAGCTACCGCAACCTGTGGGTGATTCGCCTCGCAGAGGATGGCCGCGCCAGCGAATTCACCGAGTGGTGGATGGAAGAACCGGACTCGGCCGCCTAGCGTCGTACCGTGCAGCCTGACTAGTGGATGGCCTGCTCAGCCGGGGCCCGCTGCGGATTGCGGATTCCGGCGAAGGAGACAATGCCGCCGAGCACGAGCAGCGCCGCCGTGGCCAACGCCGCGCGGTGGTACCCGGTCAGGTCAAGTGCGGTTCCGACGATGATCCCGGTGGATGCGACGGCGATCAGGCCGGCCACGCGGGCGATCGCGTTGTTGATGGCCGAGCCGATGCCGGCCCTGGCCGGGTCGACGGCTCCGAGGATCGCCGTGGTGAGGGGCGCGACGGTGATCGCCATGCCGAGTCCGACCACCGTGACGCCCGGGAACACCTGAGACCAGTACGAGGCTTCCGCGGTCAGCGACAGGGTGAGCAGAAAGCCGACTCCGCAGACGATGGGGCCGACCGTCATGAACACCCGCGGTCCGATCCGGCCCGCCCAGGCGCCGAAGAACGCGGCCAGCGCGATGAGGAGTGCGACCGTTGGCAGGGTGGCCACGCCAGCGGCCAGCGCGGTGTAACCACCAACTTCCTGCAGGACGACCGTCAGCGCGAACGGCCCAAACGTGAACCCGGCGTAGATGAACAGGGTGGCGACGTTGCCCATGCCAAAGTTCCGCACCCTGAAAATCTCCAGCGGCATCATCGGATCCGTCGTGCGGTGCTCCCACCACAGGAAGGCGGCAAAGCTGATGCTCCCCAGGACCAGGGGAAGGTAGATGGCCGGACTCGACCAGCCCAGCCTTTGCTGTTCTATCAGCGCGAAGACGGGTCCGCCGAGGCCGAGGACGCCGAGTGTGGCACCAACGCTGTCGACCCGCGGCCGGGTCAGATGGACTTCGTCCAGGCCGAGGTCCTTCATCAGCCAGAGCGCCACGGCGATCGGGAGCAGGTTAATGGAGAAGATCAGCCGCCACGACGCCGCGTCGATCAGCAGTCCTCCGACCAGCGGCCCGACGACGAAGGCCGCCGTCGTCCACGCCGTCCACTTTCCGATCGCCTTGCCCTGCTCGCTGGGGGCAAACGTGGAGATGATCAGCGCGAGCGAGCATGGCACGAGAAGCGCCCCGGCGGCCCCCTGCAGGACCCTGCCGATGACCAGCACAAGGGCATTCGGGGCGAGCGCGCAGAGCAGTGACGTGGCCCCGAAACCGTACAGTCCGACACGCATGATCCGGAGCCGGCCGAAGGAGTCGGAGAGGGATCCGGCGATGAGGATGAACGCCCCCAGGGTGATCAGGTAACCGTCGACCACCCACTGCTGTACGGAGAGGCCGCCGCCCAGCTCCCTCTGTATGGCCGGGAGCGCGACGTTGATGACGGCGCCGTCGAGGAACGCCACGAAGGTGACGAGGATGGCGACGAGCAGCACCCGCTGGGATCTGGTCACGCGGACAGCGTATTCCACCGCGGGGCCCAGCGGTAGGCGGAGAATGCGACGGTCTAGCCGGGTCCCCAGCGCCAACGGCGGGCCGTGCCGCGGGAATCCGGGCGGCGCCATCGCGGCCAGCTACCCATCGCGCGCTGCTGCGGCAGGCTCCAACCGTACCGGGCGGAGAGCACACGGATGACGGTGGTCACGACCACGCAGACGATCCCAGCGATCGTGATCGGCACGTTCAGCAGGAAGAGCGCGACGAGCAGCCCGCTGCCCACTCCGGCCGCGACCGCGTAATGCGAGCCCACGTGCATGACGGCGATCGGGACATTCAGCATCATGTCCCGCACGGCGGACCCGCCGACGGCCGAGACGACGCCGACGAAGAGGGACGGGATCTCTGGGAGCCCGGCGGCGAGCGCCTTCGACGTGCCGATGGCGCCGAACAGGCCGAGCGTCACGGCGTCGAGTCCGATGATCAGCGGACCCAGCCGGTTGAAGTGGCTTTGCAACAGCATCCCGAGGAGCGCAGCACCGGTCGCGACGGGGAGATACCAGTTGCTCTGCAGGGCAGCCGGAATGCCGCCGAGGAAGATGTCGCGGAGAAGACCGCCGCCGAGTCCGACCACCACGCCGATCAGGGCAATCCCGAGCAGGTCGAACCGGGCTTCCTTGAAGCGCCCGGCGAACATTGCGCCCTGGATGGCCCCAACCCCCACGGCGGTGAGGTCAAGCCAGAGGGGAATCGTGAAGAGGGCGGTGGGCACTAACAACTATTACCACGCTGGGGCGTCGCGGATCGCGCCCTTCGCGTCCGGTCCGGCCGATAGTGGGAGAATTGGCCTGTGCCTGTCTACCGTGATGAAGCCGTCGTGCTGCGCACCCACAAGCTGGGTGAGGCGGACCGCATCGTCACCCTGCTCACCCGCGAGCACGGCAAGGTGCGCGCCGTCGCCAAGGGGGTGCGCCGCACCGGGTCAAAATTCGGCGCCAGGCTCGAACCGTTCATGGTCGCCGACGTGCAGCTCTACGAGGGCCGGAGCCTCGACATCATCACCCAGGCCGAGTCGCTGGGCTCCTACGGCGCGCTCATCACGGCCGACTACCCCAGCTACACCGCGGCCAGCGTCATGGTCGAGACCGCGGACAAGCTCACCGAATCCGAGGGTTCCCTGCAGCAATACCTTCTGCTCGTCGGCGCCCTCCGTTCGCTGTCCCGCCGGGAACACGGCGCGGGACTCACCCTCGACTCCTACCTGCTCCGGGCCCTCTCGATGGCGGGCTGGGCGCCGAGCTTCCAGGACTGTGCCCGCTGCGGCGCGATCGGCGTTCACTCGGCGGTCGTCGTGCAGCTGGGCGGGATCGTCTGCGATGCCTGCGCTCCGACCGGATCGCCGAGACTGGATGCCGCTACGATCGCCCTGCTGAGCGGCCTGCTCACGGGCGACTGGGAGCAGGTGAAGACCACCGCCGACCGAACCCAGGCCCAGGCCACCGGGATCGTCGCCGCGTACACGCAGTTCCACCTGGAACGCGGCCTCCGATCACTGGAGCACGTCAGCAAATGAGCCCGAAGCCCTTCACCCACAAGGACGCCGTTCCCTTCAAGCCGCTCGACTGGACCGGGCTCTACCCGCCATCGATGCCCGCGAAGGGTGTGCCCGACCACGTCGCCGTCGTGATGGACGGCAACGGGCGCTGGGCCAACGCCCGCGGACTGCCCCGCGTCGAAGGCCACAAGGCCGGCGAGGCCGCGCTGCTCGACGTCGTCGCCGGCGCGATCCAGATCGGCGTGAAGCACCTGAGCGTCTACGCGTTCTCCACCGAGAACTGGAAACGCTCACCCGATGAGGTGCGCTTCCTGATGGGCTTCAACCGGGATGTGCTGCACCGCAGGCGAGACCAGCTCAACGAGTGGGGCGTGCGCGTGCGGTGGGCCGGCCGGAAACCTCGGCTGTGGGCATCCGTCATCAACGAGCTCCAGTACGCCGAGAAGCTCACGGCCGGAAACAGCGTGCTCACCCTCACCATGTGCGTGAACTACGGCGGCCGCACCGAGATCACGGATGCGGTGCGCGCCCTGGCCGAAGACGTCGCCGCGGGCAGGCTGAAGCCGTCCGGCATCACCGAGAAGGCCATCCAACGCCACCTGTACACCGCCGAGCTGCCCGACGTTGACCTCTTCGTGCGCAGCTCGGGGGAGCAGCGCACGAGCAACTTCCTGCTCTGGCAGAGCGCCTACGCCGAGATGGTCTTCCTCGACACGCTCTGGCCCGACTTCGGCAGGGCCGACCTGTGGCGGGCCATCGAGCTGTACGCATCCCGCAACCGCCGCTACGGCGGAGCCGTCGACGCGCCCACCGCCTGACGGCGGGAATACTTCCGGGGGCACACGTCGTTGCGCCGGAGTGAGCGAAACAATCAAAGTAGACATCTGGTCCGACGTGCAGTGCCCCTGGTGCTACATCGGCAAGCGCAAGTTCGAGGCCGGGGCGGCCCTCTACGGCGGGGAGATCGAGGTCGAATACCACAGCTTCGAACTCGCCCCCGATACCCCGGTCGACTTCGACGGCAGCCCGGTCGAGTACCTCAGCGAACGCAAGGGACTGCCGCTTGCCCAGGTCGAGGAGATGCTCGAACGCGTCACCGGCATCGCGGAAGGCGTCGGTCTGCACTACGACTACGACTCCGTGCACCAGACCAACACGGTCATCTCGCACGAGCTACTGCACTACGCCAAGTCCCGCGGTCGCCAGCTCGACATGAAGGAAGCGCTACTCAAGGCCTACTTCGTCGACGGCGGCCACGTCGGGCGGATCGAGGACCTCGCCGACCTCGCCGAGAGCATCGGTCTGGACCGGGCGGACGTCGTCCGATCCCTCACCGCGCATGAGTTCCTCGCCGACGTCAAGGCGGATGTCGCCCAGGCGACCGCCTACGGCATCCAGGGTGTCCCGTTCTTCGTGATCGACGGACGCTACGGCATCTCGGGCGCACAGGATCCTGATACCTTTGCCCAAGCCCTCCGCCAGGTGCGGACCGAGAACTCAGAGGAGAACAGCGCATGACCGACGCAACCACCACCCAGGCAGTGCCCACCGACGTCACCGTCCCCGAAATCGAACTGCTCGGCCAGTCCGGCGGCGGCTGCTGCGGCGGCTCCGCCTGCGGCTAATCACCAAAGAACCGGCACGACCCCCCGCGAACCCGCAGTTGTGCGCGTTAAGACGCGCTCGTATCGACCACGACCACGACTGCGGTTTCGCGGCGGCATTTAAAGTCTGGGAGAATTGACCACCATGACTCCTTCAGCCACGACCACGCCGGCAGGCACGATCAGCCAGGCGCCGGCGCTCTCTATCGGGCCGCTCGCGCTCGACGTGCCCGTCGTGCTCGCGCCCATGGCCGGCATCACCAACACCGCGTTCCGCCGGCTCTGCCGCGAATTCGGCGCGGGCCTCTACGTCAGCGAGATGATCACCTCCCGCGCGCTCGTCGAACGAACACCCGGCTCGATGCGCCTGATCAATCACCACGAGAGCGAAACGACACGCTCCATTCAGCTCTACGGCGTCGACCCGAAGACGGTTTCCGAGGCGGTGACCATGCTGGTCGCCGAAGACCGCGCCGACCACATCGACCTGAATTTCGGATGCCCTGTGCCCAAGGTCACCCGCAAGGGCGGGGGAGCGGCGCTGCCGTGGAAGCTTGGCCTGTTCCGTCAGATCGTCGAAGCCGCCGTGACGGCGGCCGGACCGATCCCGCTCACCGTCAAGATGCGCAAGGGCATCGACTCCGACCACCTCACCTACCTCGAGGCCGGCAGGGCCGCCGAGGGCGCCGGCGTGGCAGCGATCGCCCTGCATGCCCGCACGGCCGCCGAGTTCTACTCCGGACAGGCCGACTGGCCGGCGATCGAGAAGCTCAAGAACGCGATCACCGGTCCGCCGGTGCTTGGCAACGGTGACATCTGGTCGGCCGAGGATGCCCTGCGGATGGTCGCGGAGACCGGCTGCGACGGAGTCGTCGTCGGCCGAGGCTGCCTCGGACGCCCCTGGCTGTTTGGCGACCTCGCCGCCGCATTCAGGGGCGATCTGTCGGTCGCGAAGATCCAGCCCGACCTGGGCCGGGTCGCGGCCACCTTCTACCGTCACGCCGAGTTGCTCACCGAGTTCTTCGACAGCGAGGAACGTGCGTGCCGCGATGTCCGCAAGCATGTGGCCTGGTATTTCAAGGGCTACCCGGTCGGCGGCGACCTGCGCGCCAGCCTGGCCACGGTCGGATCGCTGGCGCAGCTCGAGGAGCTGCTCGGCACCCTTGACGGCGACGAGCCGTACCCGGGCGAAGGCGCGGAGGGGCCGCGCGGGCGCGCCGGAACACCGAAGAAGACCGCCTTGCCGGAACATTGGCTGGACTCGCAGGAGTTGGCCGGCGCCGAACGCGCCAATCTGACCGAGGGTGAAGGGGACACAAGCGGTGGCTAACGCAACGGGATACAGCACGCACGACGAGGAGCGGTGGCTGCCCGAGCAGCACAGCTCCGGTCGCAGCGATTTCGCTCGAGATCGCGCGCGCCTCCTGCATTCGAGCGCCCTGCGCCGCCTCGCCGCGAAGACGCAAGTTCTGAGCCCCACCGCGGGCCTCGATTTCGCCCGCAACCGGCTCACCCATTCGCTTGAGGTCGCCCAGATCGGACGCGAACTTGCCCTGCGGCTCGGCCTCGACCCCGACATTGTCGACACAGCCTGCCTCGCCCACGACATCGGACACCCGCCCTTCGGGCACAACGGCGAGAAGGCCCTCAACACGTGGTCGCTCGACGTGGGCGGCTTCGAGGGTAATGCGCAGACCCTGCGACTGCTCACCCGTCTCGAACC
>JBDTAA010000007.1:0-17778 GCA_039924805.1 Cryobacterium sp. | reverse complement strand
TCGGGTATTCAGGTGACCCTCCGCGATGGCAGCACGGTCGATGGGGACGCGGCAGTGCTCGCAGTGCCGCTCCCAATCCTGCGCAGGCTCACCCTCGGGTTTACGCTTCCCGCTCCTCAACGAGCGGCGCTTGACCATCGTTCGATGGGCACGGCAGCGAAGCTCGGCGTTCCGCTGTCGGCTGTCGACGACGACACTGCACTTCAGAGCGCTGATAATGCGTGGTGGTCGTGGCGTTCGATGTCGGTCGATGGCGAAAGTCGTGTGCCGGCGCTCTCGTGCTTCGCTGGCGGATCGCGCACCCTGGCGGCACTCGATACGGCGAACGGGCCCAATCGTTGGGTTGAGGAGCTGAAAAAGATGCGCCCGGAACTGGACATCGACGGGGGCGTGCTGTTGACCGACTGGACAAACGACGAGTGGACGCTGGGGTCCTACTCGGCGCCGTCCCTTGAATGGAGGCCAGAAGACACGTCTGCATTCGACTCTGCGGCAGGGCTCGTCGCAATCGCTGGAGAGCACACCGGCCTCCAACAATCCCTGAATGGTGCGGTCGTGTCCGGTTATCGAGCAGCTAGAGCGATCTCGACCCTCGCCGAACAACGTCCGGATCTTTGAAAGGCGGCACAGTGGAACGCACAGACGTGATTGTCATCGGCGCCGGATTCGCCGGACTTGTGGCCGCACGAGAACTTGGCCACGCTGGTCACAAAGCTATCGTGCTCGAGGCACGGGACCGAGTTGGCGGTCGCACGTGGACCGAGCATGCCCTTGGCCATGACCTCGAACTCGGCGGCACGTGGGTGCACTGGGCGCAGCCCCACGTGTGGGCGGAAATGACCCGTTACGGAAAAAAGATCGTTCGCAGCCCGGTCGCTCAAGAAGCGTACTGGCTCGGTGCCGGCGCCGCGCTACGAAAGGGCACGCTCGCAGACTTCACTGCCCTCATCCACGACGGACAACGTCAAATCGTTGCGGATGCTCTCACCATGATTCCGAGGGCCGTAGATCCCACCGTCGGGGAAATCACCGAATCGGACGACCAGTCGCTCCAGCAGCGACTAGACGAAATAGTTCTTGACGACGAGGCGCGCTCTGCCAACGAATCTGTGTGGGTGGGGCACGTCAATGCGCCACTAGACCGGGTCGGTCTCTCCAGCGCACTGCGCTGGGCGTGTGCGACCGGCGGCCACTGGCCGCTCATGCACGAGGCCTCTGCGACCTACCGCGTTGAAGGAGGCATGTCCTCCTTCACCGCTGCCATCGCCGCCGATGTGCACGGTGACATCCGGCTCAACTCGAAGGTGTTCGCAATCGAGCACAATGACCACGGTGCCGTGGTCACGCTCGCGGGTGGTCAGCAGGTGCAGGCGCAACGAGTAATCATGACCCTCCCCATCAACGCGGTCGACACCATCAGGGTCACCCCCTCGCTCCCTCTGGTGTGGCAGCGCGCCAACCACGAGCGCGTGGCATCCCAAGGGTTTAAAGTGTGGATCAAGGTGCGCGGTCGCCTGCCCCGCTTCTTCGCGTATGCCTCCCAGCAGCATGCGATCTCCGTACTCAAAAGCGAATTCATCGAGGATGATCACACTATTCTGGTCGGCTTCGGCGCGGACCACCTGGCCATTGACCTGACCAGTATTGACCAGGTTCAAGCGGCCCTGCGAGTGTGGCGTGATGACCTGCACGTGATCGGGGTCGCTGCGCACGACTGGATGAAGGACCCACTGTCACAGAACACCTGGATGACCCACCGGCCAGGCCAGCTGACTCGCGACCTTGTAGAGCTGAAACAAGCGGATGGCGCGCTGCACTTCGCCGGCTGCGACACCGCCGATCTGTGGGGCGGTTTCATCGACGGTGCCATCGAGAGCGGGTTGCGAGAAGCTCGCCTGGTCTCGGCCTCCCTCGCAAAATGATGCTGCCGGGCCCCGGGCGGGGCCCGGCAGCATCCACTCTAACTTGCCGATGTCGCGACCGACTAGGTCAGTGACGCACCGGCCTCGCCAGTGTCTTCGAGAAGCACACCGGCATCGACATGCCACCGCATCAGGGCACGCGCCCCCGGCTCGCGCACCACGGCGGAGTGGGCCTCACGAACGGTGCCAGTGCTGCCATCGGGCAACTCCACCTCACAACGCCACGCAGAACCGAGATAATTGGCGTCCAGCACCGTTACAGGCAGTGTATTTACCGCTGATGATTCGGGAGCGGAGCCTTCCTCGTAAAGAGTTATGTTCTCTGGGCGAATAAGAATTGCCAGGGACGTGGAATTCTTTTGGCCGGGAACACGGATCGGATGTCCGGAAATATCCAGGGTGGTCATCCCGTCGACGGAGTTGACCATTGAGCCAGACAGGACAGTGGATTCACCGAGGAAGCGCCCCACAAAGAGTGTCTCGGGTTTTTGATAGAGGGAGGCTGGGGTCCCGACCTGCTCGATCCGACCATTGTTGAATACCGCGATCCGGTCAGAGAGCGAAAGCGCCTCCTCCTGGTCATGCGTGACATACACGAAGGTTGATCCAACCTCGCGGTGGATTCGCTTGATCTCTTTCTGCAGCCATTCGCGCAGTTTCTTATCGAGGGCGCCGAGTGGCTCGTCCATGAGCAGAACGCGGGGCTTGTAAACGAGTGCGCGCGCGAGCGCTACGCGCTGTTGCTGACCGCCGGAGAGTTCGGCCGGATAGCGGTCGCCGAATTCTCCCATGCGCACCATATCGAGCGCATCGGCGATCATCAGCTTCTGCTCTGCCTTCGCTATCTTGCGTCGGTCGAGCGGGTAGGCAATGTTTTCCGCGACGGTTTTGTGCGGGAAGAGGGCGTAGTTCTGAAACACCATGCCGATGTCGCGCTTATGTGCGGGCAATTTGGCAACCGGCTTGCCGTAAATGTGAAGTAGCCCCTCCGTGGCAGAGACGAAGCCGGCAATCATGTTGAGAGTCGTTGTCTTACCGGAACCCGACGGGCCGAGAAATGTCATGAATTCGCCGGGCTCGATAACAAGGTTGATGGCGTCAACGACGGCCTTCTTGCCATAACGTTTTGTCACATCGCGAAGGCTGATTCCCGCGTCGTTGATCACACTGATGATCTCGGTATTGAGGTGCAATTGCCGAAGTTCTCGTTCGTTCTGGTCCAATGCGTCGGTGGGAATTTCCGGTCTCATGCCGAAACTCGCTTTCTCTTGCGGGTAGCAAATTGTGCGGTGAGCATGACCAGCACGGATGTAAACATCGCGACAACAGCAACGGCGGCGACGGTCGGGTCACTCGCCTGCGTCACGCTGTTGTAGATCTTCACTGGCAGCGTCTGCAACTGCGGACTCTGGATAAAGAGCGACAGAATAATCTCATCGAAGGAAGTAACGAAGGCGAACAGCGCTCCCGCCGTCACCCCCGGCATGATGAGCGGAAGGGTAATACTGAAGAAGGTGCGGAGCCGACCTGCCCCCAGAGTCGCTGAGGCCTGCTCCAACTTCGGGTCCACACCCTGCAATGAGGCTGTCACATTGATAATGACGAGTGGCAGAGCCACCACCGTGTGCGCCAGCACAAAGCCGGGAAGCGTGCCGAGCAGGTTGAAGCGCAGAAAGAGCGAGTAGAGCCCGATCGCGATCACAATGCCGGGCACGATAAGCGGGGTGAGGAAATAGCTCTCCAGCAATGCCTTTCCGCGGAATTTGATCTTGGACAGTCCGATCGCCGCCATGATCCCCACGGAGGTAGCTACGACCATGGTGATAACGGCTACCTGCAGAGACGAACCCAAAGCGCGCAACCACGACGGGTCAGTGAAGAAGTTCTCATACCACTGCAGGGAGAAGCCCCGAGGGGGAAAGTTGAACGACGCCGCCGAGTTGAACGACATGGGAATGATGACCAGGGTGGGAAGGAGTAGCCACAGAACAATGAGAACGGCCAGGGCACCCAGCGCGCGTTTCAGCGTCATTTCACCTGCCCCGCAAACAGGTTTGCACCCTTAGACGCACGATTCACGACCACAAGCACCACGATGGTCGTTGTGAGCATGAAGATACCGAGGGCCGTGCCGTGTCCCCACATGAGGAAGCCACTGATCTGCTGGTACATCAGTGCAGACATCATGATTTCCTTTGATGAGCCCAGCAACGCAGGAATGATGTAGAAGCCGAGTCCCAGGATGAAGACCGTGACTGAACCCGCAAATATTCCCGGCCGTGAGAGCGGCAAATACACCGTGAAGAATGCCGTCACGGGTCTCGCACCCAGGTTTGCAGCAGCGGGGAGCAACCGCTTATCGATTTTGGAAAGTGCTGAGTAGAGCGGCAGCACCATGAACGGCAACAGTACTTGGGACATACCGAGAGCCACGCCAAAGGTACTCCTGATCAGCGGCAGCGGGCCAATTCCGAACAGTGACTCCAGTAACCCATTGATGGGTCCGGTGTCCTGCAAAAGGACCAGCCATGCGAGCGTGCGAACCAAGATGCTGGTCCAGAGCGGCAGCATGATGAACAGCTGCAGCATATTGCGGGTGCGGTCACTGACGATAGTCATCAGATACGCATAGGGATATGCGATGAGCAAACAGACGATCGTAACGACGAAAGACGTTCCGAATGTGCGAAACGCGACCACCATGTTGGTCGGGGTCGTGAACAGCCACTCGTAGTTCTGAATACCCAGCGTTGGATCGGTGATGCTTCGAATGAAGATGTCAACGAGCGGCGCGAGAAAGAAGAACGAGACGACCACGAAGGCTGGTATCAGGAGTAGAAACGGGCGCCAATTCTTTGGCTCTCGAATCGTCATGCTGGTGTCACCGCCGCCAACGGAGCGATTACCCCGGTCGCGGCTGGAAGATATATCAGCCATGCCGGTTAGCTACCGGTAACCCAGCCGGCCCATGCCGCCGACAGAGCGTCGTAGTTTTTCACCCAGAAGTCAATGTTTGGGGCGTGACCGGTCTCGAGGTGTTCCGTGGTGAGCCACGTCTCCAAAGTCGCGTCAACCTTTGGCTTCGCGTCGACGTTTACCGGCCCATACGAGGTCAGCTCCGTCATGCGCGCCTGCTGTTCTGCACCGAGGTAGAAGTTCACGGCCGCGAAGGCCGCCTGCGGGTCCTTCACTCCCTTGGGAATGGCCGTCGAATCGACCATGATCATCCACTCGTCCCACATCGGAGCGACCGGTGCGCCGGCCGCCGCTGCGCCGTATCCGCGGCCTGACCACACGAGGCCCATAACCGCCTCGCCCGATTCGAGTTGCTGCTGTGCTTGCGCGCCAGAAGTCCAGCCGATGACGTCCTTGCCGAGGCCGCGATACTTGTCGAAGGCCACGTCGATGTCGGCGACCTTCACATCGTTGATGTCTTTGCCGTCCGCAGCCAGGGCGAACTCCACCGTTTGCGGATCAACATACGGAGATTGGCTGACCGTGCGCTTGCCCGGAAATTTCTTCGTATCGAAGAAATCAGCGGCGCTGGTCGGCGGATTGTCCCCGAACGCATCCGTGTTGTACGCGACGACGAGGCCGTAAAGGATATTCGGCACCATGCACTTGTCCGTGATGGTTCCCTCGGGAACCTTCGAAATATCAACCTGGGAGTAGTCGTACTCCTCGTAGAGCGTTCCGCAGCCACGTGCCGTGTCGAACTGCGTGGCGTTTGTGATATCCCAGGTCACGTTTCCGCTGTCGACCATTGCCTTGAGCTTGCCGGCATCGAATGCGTCCTGCAAAAACGTCGCACCTGAAATTTTTGCGAAAGGATCCCACGCTGCGTCTCGTTGACCGTCCTGGAAGATACCGCCAGAAGCCGCATAGGTGAGCGTGACACCATCAAAAACGCCCTCGGAGACGACTCCTGCCACGGGAGTGCCAAGGTCCCGATTTGGCACTGGTGCGGCTTCTTTTCCTCCCGCGCAGCCAGCCATGAGAAGAGTCGCCACTCCACCCATCGCGATGACGCTCAATTGCCGCTTCAGTTTCTGATTTCGCATGGTGATCCTTCTTTTTCACTCCGGTGTGAACCCCGCGAGGCCAGTGCACACGAACTTGGTGCATTGTCAGCCTGTGGAATCGGTAGGCCCCAACGTAGCAATTCCGGTCCGGAAGTGCGAACAATTTACCAATATAAATCAACTTGTCCGGCGAAAAAAGAGAGAATTTGCCCTTGGAACCGCCCAATTCTGCAAATCACCGGGAACCTCGGGACGAAATGCGCACACCTACTCGGACCGTCGAGATGTCGAATGCACAGCGGGATTCCTGCATTCTGACCACGTGTTTCACGAATGGACCCGAGGCTCGAGCGGCGCGCCAGACAAGTCACTTCGTTGAGGCTTTGGCTGTTGCGCCGTCGAAATGCTCATTTCATCGAAATTTCTGCTGCCCGCCCGTTGCAAGATTGTGAAATATACACTGCCCATGATCGGAGCGCTATGAGACGTCTGCAGGCCCACAACCCGCCGCGACTCCCCCTCGAGAGCCCGCATGGTGGAGGCGCTCGGTGGTCCCATGAGCATTACCAGCGAAGCGAGCATGGCACCAGGCACCTCGCCGCCGCCTGCGCTGGGCGAGTCCAACGACTCGAATCGCGAATACTAAGCCGCGTCAATGCCACGCAGGGCTAACCACAGGTCGGCCGCAACATCGGGGTCGTCGAGATCTGCTTCGATGAGCGTGGTGGCGATTCTAATGCGATGTCGCACGGAATTGCGGTGCATGCCGAGCTCGCGCGCCGCCGCCTCCCATTGACCGCGATGCCGAAGATAGCTTCTCACAGTGCCAACAAGGTCGACCCGGCGGTAAGCGATGAGCGATGCCACCCACCCGGCAGCTTGAGAGTCGTACAAGATATGACCGGCCGACAGCCTGCCAACGGGGGCCATCAGACAGGCCCGGCGCAGATCAGCCACACTCCCCGATACGTCCCTAAGCAGCAGTGGGTGGCTGAGCACCGCCGCATAATTCACTCCACGCGATGGAGCCTCGCTCGAACCGTACTCGCTCGAATTCAACGGTGATTCAAGCACGAGATAGGTGAGGCCATCGGCGATACACCGCAGTCTGGAGCGACGAATACTTTCACGAACGCGTTCCGCCGCCGCTGCATGGACCATGCTCGCAAGCTGTTCTCCAAGCTCAGCAGTCGAAAGCCCCACAGCATCGTCCCCTCGAATGACGAGAAGTTGCGTCCGCTCGGCCAGCGGCGCCCCGGCGAGACCTTCCGCCACCAGCCGGGCGGCATCCACGAAACCGTGTAGCAGCAGGGTTGCCGCCGTACTGCTCACAATCGAATTCGCGCGAGTCAGTTGCCACTCACGCTGAGCTGTGACACTGAGCAACATGCACCCGGTGAGCACGAGTTGCCGGTCGGCCGCACGCAACGGTCGCCCTGCGCACACGGCCAGAAAACCGGCCGTGCGTGAGCCGTCGATTATTGAATACTCCAGAACATCCAATCCACGCATCGAAAAGCTTGCCGCCGATCGGGTTCCAGCGAGATCGAATCGCTTCGTTTCGCGTCTGAGCTGCGGCAGGATGTGGCTTTCGCTGAGAGGCCAGTACGTTTCAGGCGAGAGATCTGCAGGAAGGTAAACAGCCCACCCGTCCAAAGCTGCGCCGAGGACGTTCACGACAGCCGCCACCGCCTCGGGCCGGGTGGCCGCCTGTGTGAGCGATGTCTGCAGACTGAGGCTGGCCGCCAGATCTGCCCGGGCGGTCTTGCCCACCAAATCCCAATATGCCCGAGCCACATGCATGAAGGGGCTCCCGTCCGGCACAACAAGCAGTTGGATCTCTGCGGCGGCGCACGCCAGCCTGAGTTCACCCGGCACGGAGTCGGTGCCGGCACCGAGCCCCAATCCAAGCGCTACAACACCACGGGCGGCAAGCCGATCGACATAACGGTGGATCCTTGCGTTGTTCTCGGAGCCACTACTCGAGCCGAGAGGCATACCGGTGGTGAGAAGTAACTCACCCCCCTCCAGGTAAGGCGTCGGATCATCCAATTCGGAGATGTGAACACCGGTCAGGTTCACCGAGCCCACACCCATGTTGCCCAGCGGTTGCAGGCCCGCTCCCAATCTTTCGCAGAGCTGAATCAGGCTGATCACGATATAGAACATCCGTTCTTTTACGGCATTGGATACTCAAGCCACAACATGCAGCGAATTGGATAATACATCCAATGTGAGCGGACTCGGCAGTTGCTAACTTGAGCCCATGACACTGGCGTCCCTCACACAATCTCGACTACTGAATACGGCAATCCCCGGCCCTGGCTCGATCGCCCTGCACGCAGAACGCGAGAAGCAGGTGACGAGTGGCTTTGGCGTTGCACTGCCCGTTTTTATCAACCGCGCTGAAGGCGCAATTCTGGAAGATGTCGACGGTAACCGCATTATCGACTTCGCCTCAGGCATTGCGGTTACGAGTGTTGGCGCGAGCAACCCCAAGGTGCAGGCGCACGTGAGTGACCAGCTCGCTAAGTTCACCCACACCTGTTTCATGGTGACCGAATATGACTCTTTCACGGCCGTCTGCCGCTGGCTCAATGAGCACACCCCAGGCAACTTTGAGAAGCGCACAGCGCTGTTCTCTACCGGTGCCGAGGCCATCGAAAATGCCGTGAAGGTCGCCCGCTCGGCAACCGGTCGCACACGGGTTCTCGTCTTTGACGATGCGTACCACGGACGTTCCCTGCTCACCATGGCGATGACGGCAAAGGAGAACCCCTACAAACTTAACTTCGGGCCCTTCCCCGCCGAAGTTTTTCGCGCACCATATGCAGCACCCTTGCGCTGGCCTACCGGCGCCGCCAATGCCACGGCCGACGCTTTGGCCGCGATCGAAGAGATTCTTCTGGAAAACGGACCCGACACTTTCGCAGCGATGGTCGTCGAGCCTATTCAGGGCGAGGGTGGGTTCATTGTTCCCTCCCCCGGCTTTCTCCCGGGCCTGCGCGACATCGCCACGAAATACGGCATCGTACTGGTGCTCGATGAGATCCAGGCCGGCATGGGCCGTACCGGTCAACTTTTCGCGAGCAACCATGAGCAGATCGCGGGTGACATCACTGTCACAGCGAAGGCACTCGCTGGCGGCTTGCCGCTGAGTGCCATCACAGGGCGAGTCGAATTGATGAACGCTGTGCATGCCGGCGGTCTCGGCGGCACCTATGCCGGAAACCCCCTCGCGTGCGCGGCCGCCCTCGGTGTTTTCGCAGCATTCGAAGATGGAACCCTGATTGACAACGCACTACGCATAGAGGCCACGGCGCGAGGCATTCTCGAGCCATTGCTGTCAACGACCAAAATTGTCGCGGATGTGCGGGGCCGTGGCGCCATGCTCGCTATCGAGTTCGCCGATGCGCTGACGCTGGCACCACGATCAGACCTTGCCAGGAGAGTTGCTGGTCTCTGTCACGAAAATGGTCTTCTCGTGCTCGTCTGCGGCACATTTTCAAATGTTGTTCGCCTCCTCCCACCACTTGTCATCGACCAGCACCTGCTCGACGACGGATTGACACTCCTTCGAGACCTCATTCAGCAGGTGAGCGACTCGATCAACGTTGAGCAGCTGGAAACGGTGGTGACGTGATCCTCTCCGACTCCACCACAGACGTAAGCCATAACCCACGCACCGCCATCACCGACGGCGGCGTCGCGCATACGACACCGGACGCCGTCGCGAACATTCTGCAGGTCGCGGCACAGGCAGCAGCAGAAATTGCAGCATCTTCTCCGCGTGATCGCGAGCGTTGGCTGAATGCCGTCGCTGAGACATTGCTCAGCCATCAAGAAGAGCTCGCACTGCTGGCTGACGAGGAGACCGCGCTTGGAATTCCCCGACTCCGCGGTGAAATAGCCGGCGCTGCAAAAAACGCCCAGTTTTACGCCAGCGTGGCCGCCGACGGAAACTATCTGCAGGCCAGCACCGACACCGTGAACGAAAGCACAACGCTCGCACGATGGAACATCCCGATCGGTCCCGTCGCCGTGTTTGGCGCGAGCAACTTTCCATTCGGGTTCGGCGTCTGTGGCCACGATGTGACGTCTGCCATTGCGGCCGGCTGCCCCGTGGTGGTGAAGGCCCACCCGGCGCATCCGCGGCTGAGCGTTCGCACCGCAACCCTCACCCGTGAGGCCCTCGTCTCGGCGGGCGCACCCCCTGGTGTCTACGATCTGGTCGTTGGCTTCGAGGCCGGGCTCCAACTCGTTGACTCGACCGAAATCATGGCTGTCGCGTTCACTGGCAGCCAAGGCGGCGGCATGGCATTGCGTGACCGTGCCGCTGCACGCGGTGTTCCAGTGTTCGCTGAAATGGGCACGGTCAACCCTGTTTTCGTGACGGTTGCGGCGACGACAACGCCGAGCCAGACGGAGGCGATTGCTGCCGGCTTCGTGGCATCGTTCACCCTGGGTGCCGGCCAGTTCTGTACCAAACCGGGCCTCATGTTCGCGCCTGCTGGCAGTGGCATGTTTGCCGCCATCAGCAACATGGTGTCTCAGGTTGCGCCGGCCCCACTTCTGACACCGAGAATTGCAACCAGCTTTGCTGCCGGGGTGGAGGAGCTTGCTCACGCCACGGGTTCAGCACCCCGCGCCGACGCGGTTCGCGGCAATTTCGCAGCCGCCCGCGTTTTCTCTGTCAACCTTGACGATCTCAAGCCCGGCTCCCGGCTTCTCGACGAATGTTTCGGCCCCGTGGCGCTGGTCTGTGAATATGCCGATGCCGGACCGGCCTTGGATGCTGTGGCACGCCTTCAGAACTCCCTCGCGGCATCCGTCTTCACGGGTGGCGCAGGTGACGTTGAGGCGAGGACCGTTGTGTCTCGTCTGCTCACCAAGGTAGGGCGAGTGGCCATCAACGCATGGCCGACTGGTGTTGCCAACACCTGGTCTCAACAACATGGTGGCCCGTGGCCGGCAACGTCACGACCCGACGCTACGAGCGTCGGTGCTGGCGCCCTAGCCCGGTTCCTTCGGCCGGTTGCGCTTCAGAATGCCGACCCGGACATGCTTCCAAAGGCCTGTGCGCCAGAGAATCCCTGGAAGATTCCCCGCCGAGTCGACGGCATATTGACCGTTCCCACCTACTAGACCACTGTCGACGAAAGAGAACCGATGTCTGAGAACATTCTGATGCCCGATAGCTCCGACCTTATTGATCTTGATTTCCTGCTGACCCCCGACGAGATCGAACTGCGCAACTCCGTTCGCTCGTTCGTCGACACCGCGATAAGGCCCAATATCGCCGGATGGTTTGAAAATGCCCAGTTCCCCGTGGAGCTAATCCCCGAGTTGGCCAAACTCGGGCTCCTCGGTATGCACCTCACCGGATACGGCTGCCCCGGCAAAAGTTCCGTGCAATACGGGCTCGCCGCCCTTGAGCTTGAGGCCGGCGATTCTGGCCTGCGCACGTTTGTGAGCGTGCAAGGATCCCTCGCAATGGCCGCAATTTACAAGCACGGCTCGGAGGAGCAGAAGAATGAGTGGTTGCCCGGCATGGCCGCCGGAACGACCATCGGATGTTTTGGGCTCACCGAACCCGAGTCCGGCTCGGACCCGGCCAGCATGACAACATTCGCTCGCCGTGACGGCGACGATTGGATCATCTCCGGACACAAAAGATGGATCGGTCTGGGGACAATCGCTCAGGTCGCAATTGTGTGGGCGATGACTGATGAGGGCGTCCGCGGCTTCATCGTTCCCACCGACACACCCGGCTTTGAGGCGCAGCTGATCGAGCAGAAACTCTCGATGCGAGCATCCATTCAAACAGAGCTGATTCTCACGAACGTTCGGCTACCGTCGACAGCGCAGTTGCCGAAAGCCAAGGGTCTCCGCGGCCCCTTCGAGTGCTTAAATGAGGCCAGGTATGGAATCGCATGGGGCGTTATGGGCGCTGCCCGCGACAGTTTCGAAGCAGCACTCGCCTACTCGAAGACGCGGACGCCGTTCGATCGACCTCTCGCTGGGTTCCAACTCACGCAGCAAAAACTTGTAGATATGGCCGTCGAGATCAACAAGGGCACTCTCCTGGCGCTCCACCTCGGTCGACTCAAAGACGCCGGCAGGCTTCAGCCGCAACAGATCTCTCTCGGCAAACTCAGCAACACCCGGGAGGCCATCAAGATTGCTCGTGAGGCCCGCACGATCCTCGGCGGCAATGGCATCACACTCGATTACTCACCCCTGCGGCACGCCAACAACCTCGAAAGCGTGCGCACCTATGAGGGCACGGACGAGGTCCATACGCTTATCCTCGGCCAGCATCTCACGGGCATTCCCGCTTTTCGCTGAACGTAAATCATCACAAGAAGGGTCGGTGGCTGTGACAGACCAGAGCGAAACACAGATAGACAATGGCATCTTTCGGGTCACGAAATGGACGATCGCTCCAAATGACGCCATCCCGATGCACGTGCATGAATTCGAGTATGTTGTCGTGCCGCTCGTGGACGACGTCATGTCGGTCGTCAATGCCGATGGCTCCGAGATTGTGGCTGAACTTCGTATCGGCAATAGTTACACCCGCCCAGCGGGGGCCGAGCACACGGTGATCAACCGAGGGCACGAGACGATCACGTTTATCGAGATCGAGAAGCTCCCGTAGTTCGAGTGTCTCCTCACTCAACTGCCGGGCAGGAAGGAACAAGCGCACCGTCGCCCTCGCCGTCAACGAAATCGACGCTGTGACGATCGGAATCGTCGTCGGGCTCGGAGGACTGGTAGCGCACTTCGCCGGGCTCGAGTAGGGCATCCACGCTCTCGATGACCGGGAGCACCTCGGGGCCACCGAACTCAGAGGACTGAACGAATCGGGGCACGGGTGGTCCTCTCAAAGTGGTGCGGATCGACAATTTGCGGGCAGGTGAGTTCGCCGCCCCCAGGCGTCTCGCACAGGCGCCCGTTGTACGCTGGTGCCGTGCCGTGCCGTATCGCTAGCGGCTGACGACGCGTCCGGCCTGCACGACCGTACGACGTGCGTCCTGCTCCCACAGTGCAGACGGCTCGTCAAGAGGGTTAGCGGCGAGCACGAGCAAGTCACCGTATGCGCCCACGTTGAGGTGGCCGAGCCTGTCGTCGCCGATGAGCGCCGCGTTCTCCTGCGTGAGCGAGCGCAACATGGCGTGGGGGCCAGCGGCCTCCGTCTGCAGACGGATGCCACATAGCTGGTCGTCTTCGAGGTCTCCCATGAGGTCGCTCCCAAAGCCCACGCGGACACCCGCGGAGAGGGCGAGCTGAATGGCTTCTTGGCCCTTGGAGAGCACTTCGGAGTTCTTGGCGAGCGATATCGAGTTGAGGCCTATCTCGGCTCCGCGGCGGTCCATGGCGTCATAGGCGGCCAGCGTCGGAACGAGGAACGCGTTGCGCTCGGCCATCATCCGAGCCGTCTCGGAGTCGATCAGGTTGCCGTGCTCGATCGAACGGACGCCATTCTCGATCGAGTGCTGCACCGCCTCGGACGAGTAGGCGTGCGCGGCAACGTAACTACCGCGACGGGTGGCCTCTCCAACGATCACGCGCAGCTCCTCGGGAGAGTACTGCGGGATGCGGATCGGGTCGGTGAGCGAGAAGACGCCGCCAGAGGTCATCACCTTAATGGCGTGCGCACCTGTTCGGAAGCGCTCACGCACAGCGACGCGGAGGTCCTCAGCCCCGTCGACGACCTCACACATGTGACCGTGGCTGAAGCACACGTCGACATGCGCGGATCGCGGATCGCCGTGGCCTCCGGTCTGGCTGAGCGCCGGCCCAGTGAAGTGGTACCGAGGCGAGGCGAACAGATTCCCGTCGATCGCGCGGGAGAGGCCGATGTCGCCCCCGGCAACGTCGCGCACTGTCGTGAAGCCGCGCTGCAACGCCCTCTCGAGGCGCCGCGAGCCGTTGATCGCCGAGTAACTTAGCGGTCCGCGCTCGTTTTCAAACCCGTCCATGCTTGTCGCGTAGGCGTGGAAGTGTGCGTCCACGAAGCCCGGAACGATCCAGGAACCCGATCCATCGATGGCGTCTGCGGATTGGTCGGCACGTTCGGCGACAATCCCATCGACGATCGCGATGTCCCTGGCGGCAAACCCTTGTCCCGCACCTGCCCAAACTTGTGCTCCGGTAATGGTCAGCGATGCGGCCTGCGCCATCTCGTGTCACCTCTCTAGTTGAGTTGAAGAATTAAATGTGGGAGACGGCCCGGGCAGTAGTAGTGCCCGGGCCGGGATGAACGTCTAGGCGCGCAGGGCGGCCGTTGCCGCCTCGTCGACGTGGAAGTCCTGCGTTACCGCTACACAGTAGTCGTTGCGAGCGGCTTCCTCCGAGACGAAGCCATATCGCACATCGTTCGCCACGGCGAGTGGCTCGCGCTTGAACGGCAAACCGTATCCACCGCCACCTCCGGTCGCGTTCACGAGTACGTCACCGGCGACGAGGACTGCTGTCAGTCTTCATGATTTGAGACGTAGGCGGGCTCTGTGGTGACGCGAGTGTCCACGGTATCGCGTAGGTGTGATGAACTCGGTCAGAACCCCTCCCCAATTTTTTGGATGAGGTGAGCGCGTCGTTCCGGGCTGAGGAAGCGTGCATTGATCGAGTTCGGGGCGCATCCACCGCGACCCGACGGCGCTCTACCGCGCGGCGCTTGGTCTCGCCAAGTCTTTCTTGGCTCAGGGAATGGGTGACCACATCGCGCTTCTCGCCGGCGGCTTCACGGCGATCAACGTCGGCGCCCCGGGCGCCGGCGCCATCGTGACGATCTTCCTGTCCGCGCTGGCGATCAGCGCCGCGGCGATCGTTTGGTTTTCGCTTCTCATCCGCTAAGCGCTGCTGCTCGTCGCGATCGTCTTTGGGCCGATCGCTCTCGGCGGTGCAACCTGGGATGCCGCGAAGGGCTGGTTCACGAAGTGGGTGGCGTTCGTGATCGGGCTGATCCTGTCGAAGCTGGTGCTCGTCGTCTTTCAACGCGGTCGTCGCCGCGTTGCGGCTTGACGCCGTACTACTGACCTTGCTGGTCTGTCCGTCCCAGTCTCGGAAGCGCGACGTCGCGCCAAAGCGCCCCAGGCCAACCTCAATCGACTTGATCGAACCGAAGGTGCTGACCGGCAGGCGTGGCCGACCGGCCATCAGCGCCGACCCCCGTGGCTTGCGAGGCTGTATTCGGGCTCGTGCAGCCCGTCCAGCCCGCAGACTACATCCGAGACGCGGTAGCGGATCTCTCGGCCTACCCGAATACCGGCCGGGCCGCGCCCATCGGTTCGAAAAAATCGTAGATCGCTTGCACGTGCACGCCGAGATACTCGGCGAGCTCACTCGTGGTGATCACGGGCTCCAGGCCCAGCCCGGCGAGGCGCTCGGCATCCATACAGAAAGGTGCTCGAGGCCCACCCAGCCGAACCGAACCGGGTCGTGCACCGTGCGCACAGCCGGCCGCAGTGCGTCGACGTCCGCGAGTAAGTGGTGAATAAACGGATAGTGCATCAAGTCTTGCCCTTTCGGTAAGGACAAGAAACACTGATCAGATACTATTTTCAGTAGGGCGGATGGGACTTGAACCCATGACCGACGGTTTCCGACCGCCCTATTCAACGTCTCGACCGAAGCGTCTTGACCTCGACTGGTCTCGATCTGATCGGGAGTTCCCTGCAACGTCGGACTCAATTCTATCGGGACACCTCGGCCCACCTCGTCCGGTCTCGACGGAATAAACGGTGCATAAACGTGCGCGCATCAAGTCCGAGCGGGAAGCCCCCGCCTCCAGAATCCTGGTCTCCAAGCGTTAGACCGGGCCGGCACCCCGGACTCGATCATCGGCTACGACCGGCCCCGCCTCGGCGGCCGCACCCAAACAGACGTAGATCTCCGAGACCTCGGCCTCGCCGTCAACCAGCACCAAATGACCCGGTTCTACACACCCTTTCGGAGAACTTGGAGTCACCCAACGTCGGAACTCGTGAACCTGCCTGGCGGGAGGGAAGTCCTCGTCGCCGGCGTTCGCCGCTCCACCCACCCACACACCCGAGGTGAAACAGCAAACGTGTCGTCTTCCTGACATTGGACGACGGGAGGGCCGCTATCCAACGTGCCCTCCCCCTCGGTGCGCCCACACGACTTCCGGTCGATACCGGATCAACGATTGCGCTAGCCCTCCTGCACGTTGGGGCGGCCACATCGGCGATCATTGGGCAGCAGTGGGCGTCACGTCGTCCGTCGCGACAGGCGGAAAGACGTTGGGAAACGATCCATCACTTCGTGCTCTCGCGCCTGGGGCCGGGGCGAGCAGTGCGGTAGAACCAGCATGGTGACGTCGACGTCCTCTTTGCAGGCCGGATCCATGCCGCCCGCGGTAGGCCAGCCAGCAGGTCGCAGTCGGCCAGACAATAACGCTGGTCGGCTCCACGGGCAGAAGCACAGGCGATCACCTGCACTTCGAGATCCGCCCGAGCCGTTCCTCCGTCGACGCGCTCGTGTGGTCGGCCGCCCGCGGTCTTTGACATCCTGGGGCGTGCCCGCTCCGGGAGGGGTGTTGACCATATAGATCGAAAGAAGCCGCACGAGTTGCAGTGTCGGCCATTCCTTCTCCGCCAACACGGTGGGCGCTGTTTCAGACAGCCTCATCACGCGTAATGTGAGGAGATGGACCGCTATCTGCCCGGATGCTCCTGCGACCTCGGGGTGGGGCGACGTTGCCAGATGACAGGCGAGACCTGATGGTTGACCTGCGCTTCGGCACGTATCTAGCCCCGAACATGCTGGACGTCTACCGGGCCATCACGAATCGGGTCGGCACCGTTCTGCGGTGTAGCACCGAACTCGTCGTAGAAACGGACTACGAGTCCTGCCGCGCGGACGTCAACGACGTCTGCTTCGTGTGCAGCTTGCCCTATGTCATGTTCGAGCGTCAGGGCATCGACCCGGCAGTCCCCGTGGCAGCGCCGGTGCTCGCCGGTCGCCGCTACCGCGGCCAGCCGATCTACTACTCGGACGTGATCGTCCGAAGAGACAGCCCGTTTCAGTCGTTCGCCGACCTTCGGGGCCACTCCTGGGCGTACAACGAGCGGATGTCGCAGTCCGGCTACGGGATCACGCGATACATGATGGTTGAGAGAGGTATGACGGCTGGCTTCTTCGGCGAAATCGTTGAGGCGGGCTTCCACGAGGCCGCCATCCGGCTCGTCGCCGAGGGTGAAGTCGACGCATCGGCGATCGACTCGCAGGTGCTAGGGGTCGAGCTGGGCCACCACCCCGAGTTGGCGGCGCGGCTTCGCGTTGTCGAGTCCCTAGGTCCGTCGACCATCCAACCTGTCGCCGTCAGCCGACGAATCGACTCGGTCCTCCGCTCGCGGATCCAAGTCGCCCTCGTCTCCTTACACCGGGACCCCGAGACCGTACGAGCTCTCGCGCGCGGCATGATCACCCGCTTCGTCCCCGTTGGACCCGAGAGCTACGACGACATCAGGAGAATGGTCGACACCTGCCAGCGAGCCGGGTACATGGAGCTGAGGTGACCTCCCGAGGAGCGTCATGTGCGGTGGAGCGGAGAGCTCGCCAACGACTTCGCGACTGGTTCGAGGCGCGTCTACACGGCGAGATCAACTGGTCGTGGCGGGACCGGCTGGGATTGCGGGGGTTCCAGGCCATGTCCAGGCGGAGCGCAGGATGAAGGCCAGGAGCAGCACCTCGATTCCGATGGAGAGGCCGTAGAAGGCGGCCCACTCCCAGGTCGCCCCTGCCGCGTTGAACATCGAGTAGGGGATGAGGAGCGATGCAACGACGAGGTTCGTGGCGCGGTTCACCCG
>JBDTAA010000006.1:0-5282 GCA_039924805.1 Cryobacterium sp. | reverse complement strand
TGCGCGAACTCACGGCCGCTTCCCGGACCGCACCGTTCCCGGCCCAGAACTGGCTCACCGGGCGGCTCAAACCGACCGCCGTCGCCCAGGGAAACACCGACCTCGTCTCGCTCTGGGCCGGCCAGGCCGCGCCGCTTGGCCGGGGCGGTCCCGCCGCAGAACTCATGGCAACGCTCGCGGCCGAAACCGCCGGCGTCGTCGGTCGCGGGCGATAGTCTAAAGACCCCTGACCACCCTGAGGTTTTGACCATGCAGCACACGGCATCCGACCAACCCGCCGCGCTGGACAGCATCGATCGAAAGATCGTTGCCGCCCTCGCCCGCGACGCCCGTCTCTCGATGCGGGCGATCGCCGAACTGGTCCACATTTCGCGCACCTCGGCGCACACCCGCATGCAGAACCTGGTTCGCCGGGGCGTCATCACCGGGTTCGGCGCGCAGATCGACCGCAAGGCCCTGGGGCTCCACATCTCCGCCCTCGTCGTCGTCAAGATCGCGGACGTCTCGTGGGCCGAGATCGCCTCGAAACTGGCCGAGCTGCCGTTCGTGGAGAAGGCGCAGGCGGTCAGCGGCGACATCGACATCATCCTCACCGTCAGCGCTCCCGACCACGAGCAGCTCAGCCAGGCCATCCTGCGCGACATCCACAGCATGCCCGGCGTCGTCTCCACCCGCTCACACCTGATCCTCGAGGAAATAGCCGGTCAGGCGCCGGGCGAGACGCCGGACATCTGGCGCTGAGAGCGGGTCGGTTCCGGCCGATTGTCACGGCCGCGACCAACACCGTGCCAATCGTTCACAACTACCGCGGCGAGGTGGTCCGCGGGGCCTGGATGGCGCACGATTGCGTCATGAGCCTCAAAGTTGAGAGTGTGCCTGTGCTCACACAGCCGGCACCCACACCCCTCCGATTGATCGATGACGCTGGCGTCGCGGTCGATCCATCGGAATCCGGCGGATTCGCCCTCCCTGCGCCCGAAATCCTGCTTGGCCTGTACCGCAGGATGGTCGTTGCCCGCCGTTTCGACGTGCAGGTCACCGCCCTCACTCGCCAGGGCCGCCTCGCCACGTACCCCTCGGCCCTCGGGCAGGAGGCCTGCGAGATCGCGGCCGTTGCTTCGCTGGACACGGACGACTGGCTCTTTCCGACCTACCGGGACAGCATCGCCCTGCTCAGCCGGGGAGTGCCGCCCGAAGACATCCTCGCCTCGTTCCGCGGCGAATGGCACAGCGGCTACGACTATTACAAGCACCGCATCGCCCCGCAGGCCACCCCGCTGGCCACCCAGGCGCTGCACGCGGTCGGCCTCGCCACGGCGGTAAAACTCAAGGGCGACCAGACTGTCGCGCTGACCCTGCTCGGCGACGGCGCGACGAGCGAGGGCGACGCCCACGAGGCATTCAACTTCGCGGCCGTCTGGCAGGCCCCCGTCGTGTTCCTGGTACAGAACAACCAGTTCGCGATCAGCGTGCCGCTGGACAAGCAGATGGCGTGCCGCACGATTGCCGACAAGGCCGTCGGCTACGGCATGCCCGGCTACTACGTCGACGGCAACGACGTCGCCGCCATGTACGCGGTTGTCTCGGCAGCCGTCGACACCGCCAGGAACGGCGGCGGACCGTCGTTGGTCGAGGGCCTCACCTACCGGATGGAGGCGCACACCAACTCGGATGATCCTACCCGGTACCGCGACTCCGCCGACGTTGACGAGTGGCGGGGGCGCGACCCGATCGAACGTCTCGAGAAGTACCTGCTCTCCGCGGGCCTGCTGACCGACGACGAACGCGCAGACATCGCCCGCGAAGCCGAGGATCTCGCCGCGGCCACCCGCGAGTGCATGACGAAGACGGCGGTGATCGATCCGCTCGAACTCTTCGAGCACGTCTACGCCACTCCCCGCTCCGCCCTCGCCGAACAACGAGACTTCCTCGCGAACGAAATCGCCGAGCACGAGGCTGCGGCCACCACGACGACGGGTGAAACAGCATGACCGCTCAGCAGAGCACGACGCAGGGCAGCAGCGCCCGCGACAACGCCGAGGCGGCACCGGCCCCGCGCCCAGCCGCCCCGATGACCATGGCCGCGGCACTCAACGCGGCCATCCACGACGCGATGATGGACGACCCGTCGGTCGTGCTGTTCGGTGAGGATGTCGGCCCGCTGGGCGGAGTCTTCCGTGTGACCGACGGCCTGTACGCCGAATTCGGCGAGACCAGGGTCAGTGACTCACCGCTGGCCGAATCCGGAATCATTGGAACCGCGATCGGAATGGCCATTTACGGCCTCCGCCCGGTGGTCGAGATGCAGTTCGACGCCTTCAGCTACCCGGCCTTCGAGCAGATCGTCTCTCACGTGGCCAAGATGCGAAACCGCACCCGCGGAAAGATCCAGCTGCCGATCGTCGTCCGCATCCCGTACGCCGGCGACATCGGCGGCGTCGAACACCACTCCGACTCCTCGGAGGCCTACTGGGCCGCGACGCCGGGCCTCACCGTGGTGACACCCTCGAACCCCGCCGACGCCTATTCGATGCTTCGCGAGGCGATCGCCAGCGACGACCCGGTGATCTTCATGGAGCCCAAAAGCCGGTACTGGTCGAAGGCGGAGCTCGCCCTGCCGGTGCAGACGGCACCGATGAACAAGGCCGTCGTGATCCGAGAGGGCAGCGACGTCACGCTCATCGCCTACGGCCCGACCGTGAAGACGGCGCTGGCCACAGCCGAGCTCGCTGTGGAGGAAGGCCTCTCGGTCGAGGTCATCGATCTGCGCAGCCTGTCGCCCTTTGACGATGAGACGGTCAGCGCCTCCCTGCGCAAGACCTCCCGCGCCGCCGTCATCCACGAGGCCGCCCAGTTCGGCGGCTACGGCGCCGAGGTGGTGGCCCGCCTGACCGAGCGCAATTTCTACTACCTGGCGGCGCCGATCCTTCGGATCACCGGGTTCGACATCCCGTATCCCTCGCCGAAACTCGAGGAATTCTTCCTGCCGACGCCCGACCGCATCCTCGCCGCACTCGGCACCTGGGAGTGGTCATAATGGGACGCGATTTCCTGCTGCCCGACCTGGGCGAGGGCCTCACCGAGGCCGAGATCGTCAACTGGCTGGTCGCCGTTGGTGACACGATCGCCATCGACCAGCCCATCATCGAGGTCGAATCGGCCAAGTCCATTGTCGAGTTGCCGTCTCCATTCGGCGGAGTCGTCGAGAGGCTGTTCGGCGCGGTCGGCGAGGTCATCCATGCCGGTTCCGTCCTGCTGACCGTGGCGGACTCCTCTGCGGCATCCGCTCCTGCGCCCGCAACCGTCCCCCCGGTCAAGGCCGGCGCCCCTGAGGACCCGGCTGGGGAAACCGGACGCCCTCTCGTCGGCTACGGACCGGGCGAAAGCACCCGCGGGGTTCGTCGACCCTCCGGTGGACGCTTCGGTCGAAGCGCGGCCGTGACCGAGGCCCCAGCGGAGGCGCCGTCTGCCGCCGCCGCTGTCGCTACTGTCGCCGGGACTGTCGCCGTCGACCTCCTTGACCCCTCCCGGCGGTCCCCGGTGGTCTCGCCGCTCGTGCGCCGTCTGGCCAAGGAGCACGGCTTCGACGCGAGCCAGCTCAGCGGGACAGGTGCGAGTTCGCTGGTGCTACGCGGCGATGTGGAGGCCTACATCCAGACCCTGGAAGCGACGGATTCCGGCGCGCCGGCACCGGCCGAACAGGCTGCGGCACAGCCCAGTACTGCACAGCCCAGTACTGCACAGCCCGTTGCAGCGCCGCCCCTGCCCGGTGCGCCCGTGGAAGACACCCGCATCCCCATCACCGGGCTGCGCAAGGTCGTCTCGCAGCGCCTGACGACGTCGCGCCGGGAGATCCCGGAGGCGACCATCTGGATGGACGTCGACGCCACCGAGCTGTTCGTGGCGCGTGACCGCCTGTTGGCTGCCACCGGCGAGCGGTTCAGCGTGACCGCGCTGATCGCACGCTTCGTGGTCGCGGGCCTCCGCAAGTACCCGCTGCTGAACTCCTCCGTCGACACGGCTAGCCAGGAGATCCTGCAGCACGGCGCCATCAAACTGGGGCTCGCCGCCCAGACGTCGCGCGGCCTCATGGTGCCCGTCGTCCACGGCGCGCAAGCGATGACCACGAGGCAGCTGCGTGACGCCATCGCCGGAATCGTGGCGCAGTCAGCCGACGGGACCTTCCAGCCCAGCACGCTCACCGGCGGAACGTTCACCCTGAACAATTTCGGCTCCCTCGGCGTGGACGGCTCCGCCGCGATCATCAACCACCCCGAGGCCGCGATCCTGGGCATCGGGCGGATGATCGAGCGCCCGTGGGTAGTCCACCATGAGCTCGTCGTGCGCACGGTGGTCGAGCTGTCGATGGTCTTCGACCACCGAGTATGCGATGGGGGCACCGCCGCCGGTTTCCTCACCTACATCGCCGGCTGCATCGAGAACCCGGTCGGGATGCTGGCCGACCTGTAGGAGCGCGGCGACACTGCCATGCACGGGCCCCCGGCTCTGCCAGGGGGCCTCCGGCGTCGCGGCAATCCCCTACATCGTCAGCGCAGCGCACCCCGGCGCGGTGTCGAAGGCCTGCGCGAGCGTGCTCGAACCGTCCGCGGCGGCAGTGGCGATCGCCTGGGCCGTGGCCCTGAGCGCAACGACCGACTGGCCGGCGGCCCCGGCCACGACCTGGAGGGCAGTGACCAACGCCTCGCCCGTTGCTCCGTCTACCGCGTTGACGCTTCCTCCAAGGTCTTTGATCGACGCGCTGAATTCATCCGCGGCCTGCGTGACGGCGGCCCGCTCGGGGTCGTTTTCGTTCCCCGCCGGGACGGCACCGATGGTCGCCGTCAGCGCGGCCGCCGCCGCACTGACGCGCTCCATCTGGGCCGACAGTTTGTTCCCGACATCGTCACCGCCCGAGGTAGCGGCGGTGATCAGCCCCTGGACGTCCTTCTTGAGGGTCTCCGTGGACGAGCAGACTGTACCGGCCCAGACGAGCTCTTCGGCGGTCGGCGCGGCGCCCGCGGTCGGCGCTGCAGCCGACGGCGTGGGCGACGGCGTGGGCCCTACTTGCGTGCATCCGCTGAGCAGCGCTGCGGCGGCGACCAGGGCACCGAGCCGCGCTGTGCGGAGGTTCGCTGTGCGCAGGTATATGCCCATGGGTCCCTCATTCCGCGAGCCGTGATCGCGCGCGATCGCATCCGGCCCGGCCTCGAACTGATGCCTCGATTATTGGCCCATGCTTGCGACGCGGCAATGCCACGCGGCCTCACCCGAGCACACTCATG
>JBDTAA010000005.1:0-10913 GCA_039924805.1 Cryobacterium sp. | reverse complement strand
TGTCAGTGGACCCTCGTCGCCCGCAGCGACGCCGACACCGACGCAATATTCCACGGGCTCAAGGCGAAGCAGATCGCCACGACCCTGACCTCGATCCTGAGCACCGAGAAGGCAGAACTGCGCGGCGAACGTGCCTCCGAGCCGACAGCGCTGTCGTGGATCCCCGCGCCGATCTCGGTCTGGGCGGAACCGGAGCGAGCGACCGTGTCTGACTCCGCGTCTGACTCCGCGTCTGACTCCGCGTCTGGCTCCGTGCCGGGCTCCGTGCCGGTCAAGAACCTTCCCGTATACGCGGGACCAACGCGCCTCGTCGCGTAGTCACCCCCTCAGCCGAGGCTGTCCCACCCCGAGGGACCGGTCGTTCCGGCCGCATACTCTTCGAGCGGCGGCTTTCCGGTGCGCCATGACGTGAGAACGGGCCGAACGATGTGCCAGCACTGCTCGGCAACGTCGGCGGGAACCGAGAGCGACGTGTCCCCGTCGAGGAGAGCCTCGAGTACCTCGCCGTAGGCCAGCAATTGGCCGGGGCCGAAGGACGCGCCCAGGCTGACCCGGTCGAGAACGTGCGGGTCGCCAGGGCCGTTGAGATTGACTTCGAGCGACATCTCATCGGGGCCCAGGAAAATGCGCAGGACCGACGGGTCGTCGGTTCCCGTGAGACCAGCGGGAAGGTGCGGTACGGGCTTGAAGGTGATCACGATCTCCCGACGACGGGCGGCGAGTGCCTTGCCGGAGCGCAGCGTGAATGGCACCCCGGCCCAACGCCAGTTGTTGATCTCGAACGCGACCTCCGCCAGCGTCTCCGTCTCGTTCTCCACGTCCACACCGGGCTCGTCGACATAGGCCGGCACGGCTTTCGCGGCCACCACGCCGGCGCCGTAGCGGGCCCTCCTGCTCGAGCGGCTCGGGCTTCCGCCCCGCACCCTGGTGGCTCGGAGCACCATCCCCTTCGCGTCACGCAGCTCCGCGGCGTCCAGGGTTGACGGCGGTTCCATCGCCAGCACCGCGAGCACCTGCAAGAGGTGGCTCTGGATCATGTCAACCAGAGCACCGGCCCGATCGTAGTAGCCGGCCCGCCCCTCAAGACCGAGCTGCTCGTCATAGACGATGTCGACGCGCTCGATGTGGAGGTTGTTCCAGAGCGGCTCGAAGATGCGGTTCGCGAACCTGAGGCCGATCAGGTTGAACACGGTCGAGCGGCCGAGAAAGTGGTCGACGCGGTGGATACAGTGCTCGGGTACGAGCCCGGCCAGCCGGGCGTTCAGCGACACCGCGCTCTCTTCATCGACGCCGAACGGCTTTTCCAGCGCGAGCTGGGTGCCTTCGGGGAGTTCGACGTCAACGAGTGCGTCGCAGACCTTCGCGGTCACCGCAGGGGGCAGCGCGAAATAGATGGCGGGAGCTCCGTCGCTGAGGGCCAGCAGCGCCCGCATCTCGTCCGGCCGGGTCGCGTCGGCCCTGCGATATACGGTCGTGGCCAGGAGATGATCCACGCACGGCCCCGACGCTTCGGCGCTGGCGAAGGATTTCGCGACGATCGCCCGCCACGCTGCCTGCGTGAGTTCCTCGCTGCCCGAACCGACGAGGCGCAGGGTGCGCACGGGTTGTTCCGTGACCAACTGCCCGAGCGCGGGGAGAAGAAGGCGGGACGTCAGGTCGCCCGCGCCAAGGATAAGTAGTGTCCCTATGAGCTGGGTCATGGGGCTACCGTAGCTGACAGGATGGAGTCATGGCACTCAACATCGAGGACTACGCCCTGATCAGTGACAGCCACACAGCTGCGCTCGTGGGGCGGGACGGCAGCATCGACTGGCTGTGTCTGCCCCGCTACGATTCCGCCTCCATGTTCGGAGCACTACTCGGCACCGAGGATAACGGGCGATGGCTGCTGGCTCCCCTCGACAGATCGGCCACCTGCACCCGCCGCTACGCCGGGGACACCTTCATCCTGGTCACCGAGTGGACGACCGACACGGGCCAGGTCGAAGTGATCGATTTCATGCCGCACGGTAACGGCCGCTCCGACCTGGTCCGACGCGTTCGCGGCATCTGGGGGTACGTCGAGATGACGCAGGATCTGCGCATCCGATTCGGCTACTCGACGACCATTCCCTGGGTGCGGCAGCTGAAGACCGAAGCACGACCAGCGATCATCGCCGTGGCCGGCCCTGACGCCATCGTCGTGCGCGGACCGGCGCTTCGAGCGGCGGACCACCTCCACGTGTCGCAGTTCACGGTCGAGGCCGGCGAGACCGTCGACATCCAGATGACCTGGTTCAGCTCCCACCTGCCGACACCGTCGGCCGTGGATGTCGGCGAGGCATACCGTGAGACCGCCGAGTGGTGGGCCGGCTGGGCTCGCAGCTGCACGGGCGCCGGCGAGTTCCACGACCAGGTCGTTCGCTCGATGCTTGTGCTGCGAGCGCTCACCCACGAGACGACGGGCGGCATCATCGCGGCCGCAACGACCTCGCTGCCCGAGAGCTTCGGCGGCTCCCGCAACTGGGACTACCGATACGTCTGGCTGCGCGACGCCTCGCTCGCGCTCGAGGTTCTGCTGTCGCACGGCTACGAGTCGGAGGCTGAGGCGTGGCGGGACTGGCTCTTGCGGGCCATCGCAGGCGACCCGAACGACGTCCAGATCATGTACGGTCTCGCCGGGGAACGCTACCTGCCGGAGCGGGAGTTGGAAAGTCTCCCCGGTTACCGCGGCGCGAAACCGGTGCGCGTGGGCAATGCCGCCGTGAGCCAGTTCCAGGGCGACGCCGTCGGCCAGGTCATGGTCGCGCTGCACGCCGCCCGCGGAGCGGGCGTCGAAGAGGAGAAATTCTCCTGGCCGCTCCAGCGCGCCCTCATCGCACACCTCGAGCGCAATTGGCATCACCCGGACCAGGGCATCTGGGAGGTGCGCGGCCCCGCGCGCGCGTTCACGCATTCCCGGGTGATGGTGTGGGCGGCATTCGACAGGGCCGTGCGCGGAATCACCGAGTACGGCCTCCCCGGCCCGCTCGAACGGTGGACCGAGCTGCGCGACGAGGTCCGGCGCGACATCGAAAAGCAGGGCTTCAACACCGCCCTGAACTGCTACACCCAGTATTTTGGCAGCACGGAGGTGGATGCCTCCCTCCTCGTGCTCCCCCAGGTGGGCTTCTGCGACGCCACGGACCCTCGGATGCTCGGCACGGTAGCCGCAATCGAGGCCCAGTTGATGCAGGACGGGCTGGTGACGCGCTACCGCACTCACCCGTCGATTGACGGCCTGCCGCCGGGCGAGCATCCGTTCTTGGTCTGCTCGTTCTGGCTGGTCGAGCAGTACGCGGCCTCCGGCCGGCTCGACGAGGCTCGAGCGCTGATGAATCGGCTGGTGGGGTTCGTCAACGACGTCGGACTGCTCTCCGAGGAGTACGACGTTCAGGGTGGACGCCAGGCGGGCAATACGCCCCAGGCCCTCTCCCACCTCGGCCTCGTGCGCGCGGCCGACGCGATCGCGGCCGGATCGGCCTCCTCCGCGGAACGACCCTGACGACACTGGCCGAGGGCCGGGAGAGCCGGCGCAAAGGAAAGGGAGCCCCGCCGCAGCGTGGCTCCCTCTCTTCGTGAATCGGGTCAGGCCCGTTTGCGGGTGAGGAGACCGTAGATCAGCAGCACGACGATGGAGCCCAGAATCGCGATGATCCACGTACGGATCTCGAAGAACGAACCCATGTCAACGTTGAAGATCGCAGATGCGAGCCAGCCGCCGAGCAGCGCCCCGACGACACCGAGAAGCAGCGTCATCAGCCAGCCGCCGCCCTGCCTGCCGGGGAGGATCATCTTTGCAATGGCCCCAGCAATCAGGCCGAGCAGGAGAAAGCCAAGGAAACCCATAATCGATACCTTTCTTTCGGCATACAGAACCGGATGCACCACTGCGCCCAGCCAAATGTGCTGTCCGTGCACGGCAGCTTATAGACTTTCCGTGTTTTTATTGGAGGTTCCCTTTTACCCGGCGTGTCGGGCGGATTCTAGATTGGGGAATATGACAAATCGGACACTCGCTGCGCGGGACCTCGCGCACATTGCCATCTTCGCCGCCCTGATCGCCGCGCTCGGTCTGCCAGGCGCACTCATGGTCGGAGCCGTCGCGGTGCCGATCACGTTCCAGACCCTGGGCGTCATGCTTGCGGGCGCCATCCTCGGCGCCCGCAAGGGCTTCTTTGCGGTGCTGCTCTTTCTCGTGCTCGTCGCCGCCGGCCTCCCCCTTCTGTCCGGCGGACGGGGCGGCCTCGTCTTTCTCACCATTTCGCCGGCGACCGGCTATCTGTACGGCTGGCTGGCAGGTGTGCTCGTGATCGGCTACCTCACCACCCGCCTGCTGCCGAAGTACCCGTTCTGGCGCGCCCTGGGCGCCACCGTTCTCGGCGGCATCGTCGTGATCTACCTGATCGGCGTTCCCGTCACCGCGATCAACCTGGGACTCCCCCTCTGGCAGGCGCTCGTCGGCAGTGCCATCTTCCTCCCGGGAGACCTGCTCAAGGTCGTCGTCACCGTGCTGGTCGCCCGGCAGGTTCACAAGGCCTACCCCGGCCTCATCGCACCTCTCGCGGGCCGGACCACGCCGAGAGCCGCTCCCCTCCCCGTCAACTAGGAGCCCGATGAGCGCCATCAACTTCTGCGGGGTCTCCCATGCCTTCGGCGAAAGACAGGTTCTCCGGGGCGTCGACCTCAGCCTGACCGAGCACCGCATCGGCATCGTGGGCGCCAACGGATCAGGCAAGTCGACCCTCGCCCGAATGATCAACGGACTCGTCGCCCCGACCAGCGGGACCGTGACCGTCGACGGCCTCGACGTGGCAAAGCGGGCCCGGGAGGTGCGCCGCCGAGTCGGCTTCATCTTCACCAACCCCGACAACCAGATAGTCATGCCGACTGTCCAGGAGGACATCGCGTTCACGCTGCGCCGACGCGGCCTGAGCTCGGCCGACATCGCCGCGCGCACGACGGCGGCGCTGGAGCGATTCGGGCTCACCGGCCACGCCGAGCATCCGGCTCACCTGCTCTCCGGAGGGCAGAAACAGCTCCTCGCCCTCGCCGCGGTGCTGGTGGCCGAACCGCAGGTGCTGGTGGCGGATGAGCCAACAACCCTCCTCGATGCGCGTAATGCGCGTCATATCGGTGGGCTGCTGCGGTCGATGACCCAGCAGGTCATCGTGGTCACTCATCAGCTCGGGCTGCTCGAGGGCTTCGACAGGGTCATCGTCATCGAACACGGCGAGGTCGTCGCCGACGGCGCGCCCGAGGACTCCCTCGATTCCTACCGCGCGCTGCTCGCATGATCGGGCTGTACTCCCCCGGCCGATCGCCGATCCACCGGGCACCCACCCTGCTCAAGTTGTTTCTGCTCTCGGCGAGCGTCGTCGTCGTCAGCCTGCTGCAGCAGCCGTGGCACGTCGGCGTTGCCGCCGTTGTCGTGCTCGCGCTCCTCGCGGTCGCCCGCATCCCCGTCGGGGCTGCCGTGGCCCAGATCTCCCCCATCCTGTGGATGCTGGTGATCGCCGTGCCGATCCAGGGGCTGTTTGCCGGATGGCTCGTGGCCGGGCTCATGGCCGGTCGGCTGCTCACGGCAGTCGCCCTCGCCGCGCTGTTCACCCTGACCACGACGGTCACGGCCGTGCTCGAAGCCTTCCAGAGGATGCTCCGGCCGTTCAGCCGCTGGGTCGACGCCGACCGGGTGGGCCTGCTGGTCGCCCTCACGATTCGTTGCATCCCCCTCGTCGCGCAGATCGTGACGGAGGTTCTTGAGGCCAGGCGCGCCCGCGGGACCCGTGGTTCGATCATGGCACTGGCCGTGCCGGTGGTGGTCCGGTCGCTGTATGCGGCGGACGCCCTCGGCGAGGCGCTCGTCGCGCGGGGGCTCGACGACTGAGCCGCCCCGGTCCTGGCCGCACCCGCACCCGCTGATGAAGGCGCTGACGAAGGCGCTGACGAAGGCGCTTTACCGCGGTACATTGGCCGCATGGTGGCATGGCGAGAAGTCCAGGTCGACGCCCCCGATTTCGCGTCCCGGGTCCAGGCACGCTTCGACGCCGGCACCAACAAGACGATCGCCACGATCCGCGCCGACGGGTCCCCCCGGATCAGCGGCACAGAACTGCAGTTCCAGGATGGACGCATCACGATCGGCATGATGCCTGGTTCCCGCAAACTTCTTGATGTGCTCCGCGACCCTCGGGTCGCCATCCACTCCCCGACCCTCGAGCCACCCCCGGGGCCACCCTCCAACTGGGCCGGGGACGCGAAAATCGCCGGTCGACTCGCCCGGATCGACCCGCTTGAGGGCGAGCCTCCCGGCGCTTCCTCCTTCGAAGTCGACCTGACGGAGGTCAGCCTGACCTACATCGACGACACGAACACGCTCCTCGTCATTGAGAGCTGGCATGCCGACCGCGGCTGGGCCAGGCACACCCGCACCTGATCGAGGCGTGCCTGCGCACGGGAACAGGAAAGGCCCACGTCCCAAGGAACGCGGGCCTTTCCACCGGCGCGGAACGCGCCACGTGTGCAGTGCTGGTTACTGGATCGAGCTCGTTACTTGGTCAGCGAGTCGACGTATTCCTGGTTCTCGCCGATCCACTTCTTCACGATCGGGCCGTACTCGCTGCCGTCGTAGTCGACGAACATGGCCTTCTCGAGCGAACCGAGCTGGTCGAGGTCCATCTTGTAGGCGCCGAGCCACTTGGCGGCCTGGGGGAAGTCGGTTGCGAATTCAGACTTGCCGTAGGCGTGGAGGCTCTCGGCGTCACCGAGGGCGCCCTTGGGGTCTTCGAGGTTCTTGATTCCGAGGGCGCTGTAGACCCAGTGCGGCTGCCAGAGGGTGACGACGATGTTCTCGCCGGCCTTCGTCGCGGCGGTCAGTTCGGTGAGCATGGCCGCCGTGGAAGAGGTCAGGAACTCCATCTTGTCAAGGCCGTATTCGGGAATGACCTTGTCGCTCACTGCGGCGGTCAGGCCGGCGCCGGGCTCAATACCGACGATGCGGTTGTTGAACTTGTCGGCGTTCTTGGCCAGATCGTCGAGGGTGTCGATCGGCGCGTCTTCGTTCACCGCGATGGTGAGCTTGGCCTCGTCGTTCCAGGCGCCGAGGTCGGTGATGCCGTCCTTGTACTCGTCGATGTACGCCTTGTGGGTGTTGGGCGCCCAGACGTCGAGGGTGAAGTCGTAGTCACCGGTGGACAGTCCCGAGAAGACGGGCGCGACATCCGCATACTCCAGCTCGGCGTTGTAGCCCTTTTCGTCGAGAATCGCCTTCCACAGCTCCGAGGAAGCGATGCCCTCATCCCAGCCGTTGAAGACGGCGATGGTGATGTCCTTCTTGTCCTTGTTTCCGTCTCCGACGGTCGAGTCGGCGGCCGCGGAGCAGCCGGTCAAAGCGAGGAGCCCAGCGGCTCCCATCGCGATGAGTGTACGTGAACGCTTGTTCATGTGATTTTCCTTTCTTGTCGCCCTGCTGCAGGCGACTGGGGATACTTCCTGGTGCATGCGGAAACCGCACATTTCACCACGAATGCAAACACATCCGTGAAGTCGTGGTTAAGCTCGTGCCGTCGTGTCGGCGAGCTCGGGGGCCTTCTGGCCAGACGCCGTCGCCTCTGTCCCGGTCGTCGCCGTCCCAGCGGCAGCAGTCTGCCGGTGACGCTTGCGGGCAGCGACGACACGGCCAAGTGGCGTGCCTCCCTTGCCGAGCGCGGCCGTGAGGCGGTCGAGGTAGATCGCCAGGATCACCACGGCGAGACCGGCTTCGAAGCCGAGGGCGATGTCGATGCGGTTGAGGGCCGCGACGACCTGGGCGCCCAGCCCACCGGCGCCAACCATGCCGGCGATGACGACCATCGACAGGGAGAGCATGATGACCTGGTTGATGCCGGCCATGATGGTGGGCATCGCAAGGGGAAGCTGGATCTGACGCAGGATGCGCCACGGCGACGCCCCGAACGCCTGCCCCGCCTCGACGACCTCACGGTCGACGCCGCGGATGCCGAGCTCGGTGAGTCGCACTCCCGGTGCCATCGCAAAGATGATTGTTGCGACGATTCCGGGCACGACGCCGATTCGGAACAGGATGAGCGCCGGGATGAGGTAGACGAAGGCCGGCATGGTCTGCATGAAGTCGAGAACCGGTCGGATGATGGCGGACGCGGTGGGCGATTTGGCGGCCAGGATTCCCAGCGGGATGCTGATCAGAATGGCGAGGATGCTGGCGACGAGCACCAGGGCGAGCGTGTCCATCGCGTTTTCCCACTGGTTGACGCCCAGGATCAGGGTGAGCCCAACGATGGTGCCGAGTGCGAATTTCCAACCACGAGTGGCATAGGCCAGCGCGGCTGCGAGCACAATGATCACCCAGAAGGGCGGGGACACGAGCAGGAAGTCGACGGCCTCGAAGGCGCCGTCGAAAACGGCGCGGATGAAGTCGAAGATGAAGCCCAGGCTATCGGTGACCCAGTCGACGAATCCCTCCACCAAGGTGCCGAGGGGGATGCGGAAGTCGTTCACAGTTGTGTCCCTTCCGACGCGGTTTCGCGCAGAGTTTCGGTGATGACGCTCATGGAGATTGTCGGCGCCGGTTCGACGACGGTCAGTTCGCCCGTGTTCGTGGTGACGTTGCCGATGGCGGCGAGGAGCGTGACGCGCGGGATTGCCCCGATCAGGCGATTCTTCTCGTCAACGACGGCGATGGGCAGATCGCTTTCGACGGATGCCTCGACGAGGTCGACGAGCGGCGTGTCCGGCGTGACCCACGCGGCATCCTTGAGGATCGCGTGCAGGTCTGTGGCACCCGTCTTCACCTGCTTGAGCACGTCGCGGTCACGCACCACACCGGCGAAGGTGCGGTCGCGGTTGACGACGAACGTGGCTGAGGTCTGCAGGTCGCGCATCGTGCGCAGGGCGGCTCGCGGACCGGCCGAGATCGTCACGACGCTGCGCACCGGCTCCATGACGCTGGCGGCGGTGAGCACACGCCCGCGGTCGACATCCTGAACGAACTGGGCAACGTAGTCGTTGGCCGGGTCCGTGAGGATCTCCTCGGGCGTGCCGATCTGTACGATGCGACCGTCGCGCATGACCGCAATGCGGTCACCGAGGAACATGGCCTCGTTGAGGTCGTGGGTGATGAAGATGATGGTCTTGCCGAGTTCGGCCTGCAGCTCGATGAGCTGTTCCTGCATCTCGCGACGGATCAGCGGGTCGAGCGCCGAGAACGCCTCGTCCATCAGGAGCACGTCGGTGTCGGCGGCCAGGGCACGTCCGAGGCCCACGCGCTGCTGCATTCCGCCGGAGAGCTCGGACGGCAGGCTGTCGGCCCACCCGTCGAGGCCGACCAGGCGGATGATGGTGCGGGCGCGCTCCAGGCGCTCCTCGCGGCCCACCCCCTGCACCTCGAGGCCGTAGGCAACATTGTCGATCACGGTGCGGTGGGGCAGCAGGGCGAAGTGCTGGAAGACCATGGAGACGCTGCTTCGGCGAACCTCACGGAGCGCCTTGTTGGGGATGCCCGTGATGGGCTTCCCGCCCACGGTGACGGTGCCTGAGGTGGCATCGAGAAGGCCGTTGAGCATGCGGATGAGCGTGGACTTGCCCGATCCGGACAGGCCCATGACGACGAAGATCTCGCCCTTCTTAACCTCGAACGAGGCGTCGATGACGGCGGCGGTGCCCATGGAGGCAACCTCGGACCGGCTTGCCCCTGCATCGAGCTTCTTGACCATCTCGGTCGGTCGGCGTCCGAACGCCTTGTAAAGTCGATCTGCCTTGACGGCAATAGTTTCGGTCACGTGTTCTCCGACGCACGCAAAATAAAGCCGCTTCCGCTGGCTCATGCGTGCGTGCTGGCTCGTGTAGAACGGGTGGGCGATGACCGGCCCCTGCGCCCGAAGGGCGGGGCTGGAACGACCATGGGGTCGCATCCGTCAGAGCCTCACCATACGTTCACGGCCGTTGCTTCGGGATCTTGTCCCGCGGAGCACGTGGCAACGTGATCGCGTCCTGATGAAGGGTCGTAAGACCGTCAACAAGTCTAGCACAGCCCGAATGGGGGGTAGCTGGACGTCGTGCGTGCGTGTGATAGGCGCCGCTGAGACCACCGGCTGAGCACTGTCCCACTGAGAGGTGCGAGTCGGGCACGAATGCTGCGAGTCGGGCACGAATGCGGCAGACTCAGCGAGATGGAAGCGGTTGTGTTGCCGGCGGTTCTCGCCGGGGTCGTCGGGCTGGCGCTCGGCGCGCCCCTGACCCTGCTCGCCCAGCGACTGCTCCGCACCCGCGTCAGGCTCGGCTGGGCGGTGAGTCTGGCGGCCGGCGCCTCTGCCGCGACCCTTTTCGTGTTCCTCACGATCGGATTCGGGCTGAGCCCGGAACTCCCGCCCTATCTCATGCTCGCAGCGGCATCCGTCGTCCTGAGCATCGTCGACCTCGCCGAGAAACGCCTGCCGAACACACTCGTGCTCGGCACGATGGTTCTCCTCGCGGCCTTGCTCCTCGTCGCGGCCGCTCTCGGCCACAACTGGGGCGCCGCCCTCGGCGCGCTGCTCGGTGGCGCGGCGTTCTTCGGCGTGTACCTCGTGTTGGCCCTCCTTTCTCCGGGAGCCGTAGGCATGGGAGACGTCAAGCTCGCCGCCGTCATCGGGCTCGGCCTGGGCTACCTCGGCTGGAGCGCCTGGCTCGTTGGGCTCGTCGCCGGCTTCTTCGTGGGGAGCGCGGTTTCGCTTCTCGCGCTCGGGCTCCGGAGGGTCACATTGCACGGGTCTCTGCCCTTCGGTCCGTCCATGCTCGCTGGGGCATACGTCGCGATCCTGCTGCACGCGCTCTCCTAGCGCAACACCGCGCGCCAAGGCATGCCCCGACGCCTCGGACACAACGACCCCCGTCCGGGCACC
>JBDTAA010000004.1:0-17515 GCA_039924805.1 Cryobacterium sp. | reverse complement strand
CTCCCCGACGCGCCGCCGCCCCGCCCCTGACCGCAAGACCACGACGCAAGACCACGTCGCACGACCACACGAAAGGAACCCTCCATGCTGCAGGGAATCAACCCGCTCCTCACCGGAGAACTGCTCAAACACCTCGACGAGATGGGCCACTCAGACACCGCCATGATCGTCGACGCGCACTTCCCGGCGTCGCGCCTGGCACGGCGCCTGGTCTCCATGCCGGGCACATCCTCGCCGGACGTGCTCGAGGCGGTGCGCAGCGTGCTCCCGCTCGATGACACACCGGCGGTCGACCTGATGACCTCCGCCGACGAATCGGTGCTCGAGGTGCAAAAACAGCTCCTCGCTGCCGCCGGCGTCGGCCTCGAGGGGAGTCGGTTCATCGACCGGTATGCCTTCTACGCGGCCGCCGACAGCGCCTACGTGATCATCCGCACCGGTGAAACGCGCACCTATGGCTGCGTGATCGTGCGCAAGGGACTCGTCGGGCACCCCTCCGCTTCGTAGGAGCCGCGGGCGCTACTGCCCGGCGATGGACTCGACGCCGTGCAGTCGTCCGCGGATGAATGCGTTGGCGTGGGAGGCGAGGTCGCCGGAGTCCTGCCAGAGGTTGCGCCAGATTCCGAGCATCCGGCTCAGGTCCTGGTCGACCACGGCCGAGGAGAACGACTCGAAGACCACGGGGCCGTCGTAGCCGATTCGCGCCAGCCCCCGAAAGAACGAGTCGAAGTCCACGGTGCCCGACCCCAGGTATCCGCGGTGGCTCTCGCCGATGTGCACGTAGCCGAGCCGGTCGGCGACGTCGAGCACGGGGGAGAAGAGATCCGATTCCTCGATGTTCATGTGGTACGTGTCGAGGTGCACCGAGACGTTGGGGTGGTCGACCTCATCGAGGAAGGCCAGGGCCTGGCGGCCGGTGTTCAGCAGGTTTGTTTCGTACCGGTTCACGACCTCGAGGGACAGGTGGATGCCCAGGTCACCGGCTCGACCGGCAAGCCGGTGCAGCGCGGCTGCGCTGGACGCTCGCCCGGCGGCGCTCGCGGGTGCCATGTACTTCTTCATCGCGCTGTACAGCACGCCGCACAATCGCGTGCCGCCCATCGCGTGCACGATCTCGAGGCACTCATTCAGCATCCGCTCGCCGGCCGCCACGACGGCCGGGTCCGAGCTTGTTAGGTCGGTTGATTCGCCCAGGCCCAGTGACGCCGTTGCGGCCAGTCCGTGTTCCCGCAGCAGACCCGCGGCCAGATTCCGATCGAATGTGGCGGGGTTCATGAGCGGAATTTCGATGAGATCGAAACCCGCCTTCCGGGTTTCGCGAATGGCGTGGGTCAGGCCGCTTTCGTCGAAAGTCCCCGTGAAAACAAGGGCATGGACGCCAATCTGCATGGGAATATCGCTTTCGCTCTGGAATAAAGGCCGCGGTGCGCGGGGTCCGCGCAGATTCAGACTATGACTATTCGGTCGAATTAGTTACATTAGGTAACAACTTGTATCGCGGGCCGACTTTTTTTGACAAATGGTCGGACCTTTGATGCTTTTTCGTGACAAGATCAACTCACGTATCCTCCCAATCCATCCTCCGACGAAGTAGGTGAGTGTGTGTCAACCCAGCTTTTGAAAGTCAGCGGGATCAGCAAGAGCTTCCCCGGCGTCCAGGCGCTTAAAGACGTTCAATTCGAACTGAACCGCGGTGAGGTTCTCACCCTCGTCGGCGAGAACGGGGCAGGCAAGTCCAGCCTGATGAAGATCCTCTCCGGGATCTACACGAAGGATTCCGGCACCATCGTTCTCGAGGGCCAGGAGATCGAGATCGCCAGCCCGAAGGCTGCCCAGGATCTCGGCATCAGCATCATCCACCAGGAGATGAACCTGATGCCGCACCTCACCGTGGCGCAGAACATCTACATCGGACGCGAGCCGCGGAGCGGACCGTTCGTTCGTGCGCGCGCCCTCAACCAGCGTGCGACTGAGCTGCTGACTCGCCTGCGAATTGATCTCGACCCGCGGGAACTCATTGAGAACCTCACGGTCGCCAAGCAGCAGATGGTGGAGATCGCCAAGGCCCTGTCGTTTGACGCGAAGGTGCTCATCATGGACGAGCCCACCTCCGCCCTGACCGAGGCCGAGACGGAAACCCTCTTCAACCTGATCGAGGATCTCAAGAAGACCGGCACCGGGGTGATCTACATCTCGCACCGGATGGACGAGCTGCGGAGGCTCTCCGACCGGGTCACCGTGTTGCGCGACGGCGCCTACATCGGCACGCTCGACAAGCAAGACATCGACATCCCGACCATCATCGAAATGATGGTCGGCCGCCACATCGAGGAGGGCGCCCGCCCCGAGGCGCGTCAGCACGCGCACGACGACGTCGTGCTCAAGGTCGAGGGGCTGAACACCCGCCACCTTCTCAAGGACATCAACTTCGAGCTGCGCAGGGGGGAGATCCTCGGCTTCGCCGGGCTGAGGGGCGCGGGCCGAACCGAGGTGGCCCGGGCGATCATCGGCGCCGACCACTCCGAGGGGATGGTCATCCACATCGGCGGCAAGCCGGTGAAGATCTCGCGGCCCTCCGAGGCGGTTGCGCACGGTGTCGGCTACCTCTCCGAGGACCGCAAGATGTTCGGCCTCCTGCTCGAACAGGACGTGAACACGAACATCCTGCTGGCCTCGCTGGCGGACTACACGAATCCGCTCGGCTTCGTCAACACCGAAAAGGGCAAGCAGAAGTCCCGGGACTACGTGGAGGCGCTGCGGATCAAGACGCCATCGATCCACGCCACGACGAAAAACCTGTCGGGCGGCAACCAGCAGAAGGTCGTCATCGCCAAGTGGCTGGCGCGCGACTGCGACATCCTCATCTTCGACGAGCCGACTCGAGGGATCGATGTCGGGGCGAAAGAAGAGATCTACAAGTTGCTCGACGACCTGGTGGCACAGGGCAAATCGATCATCATGATTTCCTCCGAGCTGCCCGAGGTGCTGCGACTCTCTCACCGGATCGTGGTGATGGCGGGGGGCCGGATCGCCGGTGTGCTCGACAACGAAGATGCCAGCCAGGCGATAATCATGGACTACGCGACCCGCACGGGCGACGAGAAAGAGCAGTGACCCACATGAACGCATCCCGTGTGACGGAGAAGTCACCCCTGTCCGACACCCGCACGGCAGGCTCGGCGACGAGCTTCCTCCGGGCCAAACTCCAGCAGTCGCTCGCATTTGCCACCCTGGTCGTGCTTCTGCTGTTCTTCTCGCTGGCCAACAGCGCGTTCTTCACCTGGAGCAACATCTCCGGAATTCTGCTGTCGACGGCGGTAATCGGCATTCTTGCCCTGGGTACCACCTTCGTCATCATTACCGGCGGCATCGACCTATCCATCGGAACGGGCATGACGCTCGCCTCCGTGATGACAGGCATATTCCTCGTGAACATGCAGTTGCCCCTCGTCGTCGGCGTGCTCGGCGGCATCGCAACCGGTGCGCTGATGGGTTTCATCAACGGTTTCAACATCGCCGTGCTCCGGCTGCCTCCGTTCATCGCCACGCTGGCGATGATGCTGATCGCCCAGGGCCTCGCGCTCGTCATTTCGGGCGTTCGCCCGATCTACTTCAGCAGCGTGCCGGGCTTCCGTGAGATCGCGCTCGGAACGGTGATCCCCGGGCTGCCCAACGCCGTGCTCATACTCTTCCTCCTGGCGGGTCTGGCCTACCTTGTGCTGAGCAAGACGATCCTGGGTCGTTACACGTTCGCCATCGGCAGCAACGAAGAGGCGACCAGGCTCTCGGGGATCGACACCCGCAAGTGGAAGATCATGATCTACACGGTGGCCGGCATCTTCACCGGAATCGCCGGCGTCGTCATCGCTTCCCGACTCAATTCGGCCCAGCCGCAACTCGGCGTGGGGTACGAATTGCAGGCCATCGCCGCGGTCATCATCGGCGGAACCTCACTGCTCGGCGGTCGAGGCTCGATCATGGGCACCCTGATCGGTGCCCTGATCATGAGCGTGCTGATCAACGGGCTGCGCATCATGTCGATCCAGACCGAGTGGCAGAACGTGGTGGTCGGCGCGGTCATCCTGGTCGCCGTCTTCACCGACGCTCTCCGTCAGCGGCGGGCCGGCCCCTAGGGCCCCATTGAGCAGGGATGGGGCTGGGTTCACCGAGAGGCCGGGCAGTCCCTTCCTCAACCGACTCTGAAATCGGTTGCATCAGCGTAAATACGGCAATATAACGATCGTGTATCTGCCTGTACTTTCACTGTTATCCGGCCCCTCGAAATCGATACCATGGCAACGTCAGCTGAGCTGCTGACCGCCGATCAAACAACGGAGTTACTCGATGAAAACACGTAAAAAGTTTGCGGTCGTCGCCGCAGCAGCCGCGGTAGCGCTCGTGCTGGCCGGCTGCTCCAACGGCGCGGCCACCGGAGACAACGCCAATGGCGACAGCAAGCAGCTGTACATCGCCCTCGTATCAAAGGGTTTCCAGCACCAGTTCTGGCAGGCCGTGAAGCAGGGCGCCGAGAGCAAGGCGAAGGAGCTCGGCGTCAAGGTCACCTTCGAGGGCCCGGCATCCGAGACCGAGGTCGACAGCCAGCTGCAGATGTTCCAGGCCGCGATCGACAAGAAGCCGGACGCCATCGGCTACGCCGCCCTCGACCCCGAAGCCTGCATCCCGTTGATGGAGGCAGCCCAGGCCGCCGAGATCCCCGTGGTGGAGTTCGACGCCGGCTGCAACAGCGACTACCCGCTGAGCATCGCCAAGACCGACAGCCTTGCCGCCGGCGCGCTCGCGGCCACCCACATGGCCGAACTGATCGGTGACAAGGGCGAGGTTGCCATTGTCGGCCACAGCCAGATCAACTCGACCGGCGTGGAGCGTCGCGACGGTTTCGTCGACGAGATCAAGAAGAGCCACCCGGACATCAAGATCGTTGACATCCAGTACGGCGACGGGGACCACCTGAAGTCGGCCGACATCGCCAAAGCGATGATCGCGGCACACCCGAACCTCAAGGGCATCTACGGCACCAACGAGGGATCGGCCGTCGGCATCGTCGGCGCCGTCAACGAGCTGGGCCTCAAGCCAGGCAAACTGACCGTCATCGGCTTCGATTCCGGCCAGGCCCAGATCGACGCGATCAACAGCGGCATGATGGCCGGCGCCATCACGCAGAACCCCATCGGTATCGGCGAGCAGACCGTTCAGGCCGCGTTCGACGCCATCAAGGGCAAGACCCCGGAGAAGGTCATCGACACCGGCTTCTTCTGGTTCGACAAGACGAACATGGAAGACCCGGAGATCGCCGCCGTTCTCTACAAGTAGCACCCTGCGGCTCCGCACCCGGAGCGCAACAAAAGCGCCCCTGCCCGACTCGTCGGGCAGGGGCGCTTTTGTGCGCTCAGATGGCTAGCGAATCGCTACCTCTCCGCACAGGTGCACGATGACCCCGAGCTCGTCGAACAGGGCGGCCTTGGCCAGCACCGCACGGTCGGCGAGGTCGGCGGTGGGCGCATAGGCGACCTGGGCGTGGTTGGCCCTGTGCCTGGCCATCAACTGGTCGCGGGAGACGCCATCGAGCACCGCGTGCATGATGGGCCACTGCGGGTCGGTCGCGTCGAGACGCCGCTGCGTCTCCTCCGCGGGGAGATCGGCCACGTGTCCGCGGCCGAGGTCCACGTGGAGCACCCCGTCCATGATGAACACGCGCGACCAAACGATTTCGCCGGGCTTTGAAACCCCGCTCAGCGTGCCCCCGCCCAGGGGGAAGAACATCGCAGGCTGGCGCATGCTGTAGCTCTTGTCGTAGCCCCCGTTGTGGGAGGCCGGGACCGACCCCGAAATCTCGAAGACCCAGACGAACTCCCCGTCGTATTCCTCGCCCCATCGCACGTCGTGGAGGGTATTGGCGGGGTCGAGTCCCATTGCCGTCCACACGCGATTGGTCACAAGCGCGTCGACCGCGACACCCTCATCGACCTCGTTGAAGTGCGGCAGGGCCTGGCCGGGGTAGAGCTCGCGGTTGCCGTCGCGCGAGAACACGGGAGGCCGCTCGACGTTGTTGAGGAGGCCCTCGGCGAGGTCGCTCGCCGGGACGAGATCCTTCAGCCCCTGTTGGTACTGGATTCCCACGGCGTCGAGGCCGTAGTCATCCGAAATGCGCATCGCCGCGATGTACATCTTGAACTGGCTGCGCACCTGGGCGGGGGTGAGCTCGGTGGCCTCGTCCTCTCCGAAGTGGAAGGTGAAGCCCGCCGTGTCCAGCCAGGACTTGATCTCGTCGGCCTCGGAATCACTGACCCGGTTCATTTCGGCGTACAGCGCGCTCTGGGAGAGGCGTTCCTTGTAGATACCGAGCGGGTTCAGCAGCTCGTCGTCGATGATGGCGTTATACATTCCCATGCAGCCCTCGTCGAAGATGCCGATGATGGCCTTCTCCTGCCGGAGCTGCCGCGCGAGCGCGACACCGAGTTCGACCTCCGGGTTTGCCGGGTCGAGGGCGGGGAGGTCCCTCACATGGCTCTGATCGTGCTCGATGACGCCGGTGTCGAGCCACGACCGGAGGTTGTCCACGGCCCACTCATCCGTGAAGTCCTTGCTCCACAGCGCCGAATAGGCCACGCCGGCCTTGGTGAGGCTCCCGGTGAGGTTGAGGAGGCCGACGAGGCCCGGGTAGTCCCCGGCCCAGTTGGCGACGAGGAGGATGGGGCCGCGGTGGGATCGCAGGCCGGCGAGAACGTGGTGGCTGTACTGCCACACGGCCTCGATGACGACCAGGGGCGCGTCGGCGGGAATCGTCTTGAAGACGTCGATCCCCATGCGCTGTCCGTCGATGAAGCCGTGCCCCTTCACCGGGTCGATGCCGTGGCCGCGCTGAACGCTCCAGCCCAGTGCTGTCACGGCCGACGCGAAATTGGCCTCGAGGTGTTGTTGTGTCGGCCAGCACTTCTCGTTCGCGCTGTGCCGCAGGTCGCCGCTGGCCACCGTGATGATTGTGCGCTCGGGCGCGGGCGCCTGCTGGAGCGGGACTGGAAGGGTGTAGGTCGTCATTCGATGCGTCCTTCTTCGTTTGATCTGGTTGCGGTTGGGTTGGGGGCGCCTCGCGCCTGCCGGGCGGCGAGGGCGTGGGAGATGGTGCGGGTTGCGGGGTAGAGCGCCAGGTACAGGGCGTACAGCTCGTCGTACTCGGCTGTCTTCTGCGGATCGGGCCGGCGGATGTCGGCCGGCGGATTCCACTCGTCGATGTTGGCTTCGGTGTTGGCTTCGGTGGTGACTTCGGTGTCGGCCTCGGTGCCGCCCTCGGTGTTGGCCTTGGTGACGGCCGATGCGGCGAGGAAGGCCGCCCCGAAGCTCGCGCCGACGGTGATCGTGGGAATCACCTGCGGAAGCCCCGTGACGTCGCTGACGATCTGCGTCCAGAGCGCTCCGGTGGTTCCGCCACCGACCGCCACGATCCGCTCGATTGCGCCACCGGCCGCCGTGATCGCCTCGATGTTGTGCCGCACTCCGAATGCCGTCGCCTCGAGTGCCGCGCGGTAGAGGTCGCCCGCGGTGTGGGAGAGCGTGAGCCCCGCGATCAGGCCTCGAGCGAGGGGATCCTGGATCGGTGTGCGTTCGCCGGCAAAATACGGCAGCATGAGCAGCCCGCCGGCCCCAACGCCCGATGCGTCGGCCAGGGCGAGCAGCTCGCTGAAGTCGCCTGCCGCCAGCAGGTCCCGCAGCCACCCGGTGATGGCTCCCGACGTGGCCATGCCGCCGGCCAGGTTGTGAGTGCCGGGGAAGGCCCCCACGGTTCCCCACAATCCTGTGGCCGAGAGCGGGCTCGGAACGGTGTTGATCAGGAACATCGTGGTGCCGTACATCAGCATCAGATCCCCCGGGCGCTGGGCGCCGACGCTGACGGACTCCGACCAGGCGTCGATCGTGCCGGTAATGACCGGGATGCCGACCGGCAGGCCGGTCTCGGCCGAGGCTGCCGCCGAGACCCGGCCGCCGACGTCGCCCGGCCAGCACAGGGCGGGCAGGTCGATCGTGCCGGCCAGTGGGCCGGCCCAGGGCTCGAACCAGGTCTGGGATCGAGCGTCGTAGAGGGGCGTGCACTGGCTCGCGGAGTGATGGTCGAGCAGGTATTCGCCGGTCAGGTTCCAGAGGAGCCAGGAGTTGGGCATGAACAGCCGCTCGGCTCGCGCGAAGGTGTCCGGCTCGTGCTCGGCCAGCCAGGCCAGTTTCGGTCCGACTGCCTGGGTCGACAGGGCCGAGCCGGTGCGGGCCATGACGGCCTCGTCTCCGCCCAGCGTCGCCGTGAGGGCCGCAATCTGCTCCGTTGCGCGGGTGTCGACGCCGTAGAGAATGGCCGGCCGAAGCGGCGAGCCGTCGGCATCGGTCAGCAGGACGCACGGTCCCATGCCGCTCACGCCCACGGCGACGGTGGCGACGTCGGGTTCCTCGAGGAGTTCGCGGGTGATCTCAACGAATTCCTGCCACCAGAGCGAGCCGTCCATCTCCACCCAGCCCGGATGGGGGCGCGACGGGGCGTGAGCGCGAGTGGCCGTGGCGAGCACCGTGCCGTCCAGGGTTACGAGTACGCCCTTGCTGCTGGAGGTGCCGATATCCACGCCGATGACTGCTTTTCTTGCCATACCCTCAGCGTCGCAGAAATCGATTTCAGGGTCAAGCGTCCGGGTCGTCCCCCGTGCCGGGATTGGGCAGGACGAGGGTTCGGGCGGGCTGCGTGTCGCCGTCGAGGCGCTCGAGCAGAAGGGAGGCCGCCCGGGCCCCGAGGAGACGTGCGGGCAGCGGGATCACGGTCACTCCCGCGGGCGATTGCTGCAGGTAGGGAAGTTCGCCGAAGACGGCCACGGCGATTCGCGGTGCGCTGGGCCCGCGCTCGGCGAGGACCTGGAGGACACCGACGCTCATCAAGTTGTTCGCCACGAACACCGCGTCGGGGGGCGTCTCCAGGTCAAGCAACTCGGCCATGGCGGTGCGGCCGCCGGAAACACGGAAGTCTGCGTAGCGCAGGTAACCGCCCTGGCCTGCGCCGTTCTCGGACACCACCTCTCGCCAGCCCTGCGCCCGACGCTCGGCGGTTTCGACCGTGCTCGGCCCGGTGATGCAGGCAACGCGGGTGAAACCCTGGTCGTACAGGGCCCGGGTCGCGGCGCGCCCGCCGGCCACGCTGTCGAGGAGGACACTGTCGATGTCGTAGCCCTTCGGCTGTCGATCGACGGCGACGATCGGGCGACCCCGTTTGAGGAGCGGGCCGAGGTCCGCCTCGCCTCCCGCGGTGGCGAGGATGACCCCGGCCATGTTCTCCGAGACCGCGATCCGCAGGTACCGGGCTTCCTTTTCGGGGTCCTCGTCGGTGTTGCAGAGCACAACCGAGAAACCGGCGGCCTGTGCGACATCCTCCACGCCCCGGGCGATCGCGGTGAAGAAGGGGTTCTCGATGTCGGGGATGACGAGCGCGATGACCTCGGAGTGCCGCTTGCGCAGGCTCCGCGCCGTACGATTCGGGGTGAACGACAGTCTTTCGGCCGCTTCACGCACGCTCTCGGCCTTCTCGGGTGACACGGCAATGCCATTCAATACACGCGAAACCGTCGCGGGGGACACTCCTGCAAGCGTCGCGACGTCGTAGATTGTTGACATTCTGCCAACCCTACCGACATCGCCGCCGCCGTGATGTCGGTGCCTCCGTGCCCGGCCCCCGACTAGCCCCATGCCAGGAAGCGTTGGGCGTTCCGCGTGAGCATTCCGTGCACCGCTTCGTCTCCGAGCCGCTCGCGCAGGTGGGGCAGGTAGCGCTCGCCGAGGTAGGCCAGGCCGGGGAGGCCGCCGTACGCGCGGTAGCGACTGCGGCGCGCCACGTCGCCGCCGATCAGGACCTGCCCGCCGGCGCCGCCCGCGACGACGGCTTCCGTGAGATCAAGGAGTTCGGCATCGCTGCGGGTGCGTGGCCTGGCCATGCCGTCGTAGCCGAGCCAGGCGCCGCGAGCGGCCAACTCGAGGTGGAGGGCGGGATTGGGGTCCCGATCGGCATGGGCGAGCACGACGCGGTTTGCCGGCACGCCGTCGGCGGCGAGCAGGTCGAGCACCTCGTGGGCGGCGGTGCAGAATTCCAGATGCACCATGACCGGTGCGCCGGTTTGCACCTGCGCCAGGGCAACGGCCTCAAGGGTGATGCGCTCGAAGGCCGTGATCGACCAGTAGCCGACCCCGGCCTTGAGCAGTCCGGCGCGCACCGGCGATCCATCGGGTCCCTCGGCACGGCCGGTCTCCCCGTCGCTTTTGGGCATACCCAGGGTGAGGTCGTCGAGGAAGAACCGCGCACGTGCCTGCGCGGAGGCGTCCCTCAGCCAGTGGTCGGCCCGGTAGTGGGCCTCACGGTGTGCCCCGGTCGTGGCGATGACCGTCAAATTGGTCGAGAGGCTGATGCGGGCAACCGCCTCCGGGTTTCGGCCCAGGCCCACGGGGGTCGCGTCGATCATCGTGTCGAAACCGCTGGCGGCGAGCGAACGGGCCTCTTCCCGGGAGGCTCCTTCGTCGTCCAACTCGTCGCCGACCAGGAGCGGGCTGACCTGGAAGAGGTGCTCATGGTAGTTGACCCGGCCCAGTCGCGCCGGGTCGAGGTCACCAAGAACGGCGCGCACCCGGTTCATCGGGACGCCAGGGCCGCCTCGGCGAGATCCGCCACGATTTCCTCGGTCAGGTTCAGCCCGAACACCTCGGCGATCACCTGGGACCAGCCGTGGATGAAGTAGCGCCAGCCGTCGACAACGATGAGGTCGGATGCGCCCTCCTGAGCGCGAGCCTGGGCGAGGAACTCGAGGGTTCCCCGGTAGTTGAATTCCCAGACGTAGGCCTGCGCGGGGAACGGCGTCCCGTCGGGCACGGGCGAACCGGGCCGGTCTTTGCCCAAGCCGCTGGCGTTCACCACGAGGCTTCCCTTGGGTGCGGCCGCGAACACGTCCCTGGTCGCTGCGGGGTCGGCCGCCCGCACGTAGCGAATGAGCCCCTCCGGGGTGCCGCGGCGCTCGTGCACGCTGCGAAGGTGGTCCAGCCGCTCCCGGCTCGTGTCGGTGACCACGATGAGCTCCGGTACATCATCACGCTCGGCGAGGTTCCAGGTGAGCGCGGTGCCCGCGCCTCCGGCCCCGAGGCACACCGCGTGGGCTCCCGTGCGCCGGAAGTGGTCGGCGGGGAGGAACTCGCCGAGGGCGAGCCCCGCCGTGATCGGGTCTTTGGCATGACCGATGAGGCGGCCGTCGCGTTTGGAGATGCTGGAGATCTCCCCGCAGAGGGTGCTGAATTGGTCGAGTTCGTCAAACAGCCCGCTTGCTGCGGCGTAGAGCCCCATCTTGTGGGTCGTCACGAGGGCGCCGCGGTGGTCGGGGTCGTCCCTGATCTGCTCGACGAGCCGCACATACTGTTCCGGCGTCGCGTCGACGGGCAGGTCGTGCCCGATCAGGGTGCTGGTGGGGAGGCCCAGGATGTCGGCCCAGATCGGGAAGATCGTCATGATGGACGACTGCGCCGTGCTGACGCCCACGAATCCCATGTGCCCGCTCATGCGAGGCCGCCGGCCGAGGCGAACAGACGAGCCTTGCGTTCGACTTCGTCGTAGCGTCCGGCGGCGAGGTCGGCCCCGGACACGAGGTCCCCGCCGGCTCCGACAGCGATCGCGCCGGCCGCGAACCAATCATCGAGGTTCTCCGGGGTGACGCCACCGGTCGGCATGAGCGCCACGTCCGGGAACGGTCCTCGCAGCGACTTGAGGAACGCAGGGCCGCCGAGCGACGCCGGGAAGATCTTCACGACGTCCGTTCCGTATTCGATCGCGGCCATCACCTCACTCGGGGTGAGCGCCCCGGTCAGCACGAGCAGGCCGGTGTCTTTCATTGCTCCGGTGAGTTCGCGTCGCGTGCCGGGGCTGACCAGAAAACGCGCTCCGGCATCGGCTGCCTTCGCTGCCTCCTCCGCCGTGGTCACGGTGCCGGCGCCGAGGTATATACGGTCGCCGTAGCGGGCGTCGAGTTCCCGGATCACCGCGGGCGCGTCGGGCGTGGAGTAGGTGATCTCGAGCCCGACGATGCCGCCGGCGATCAACGCGTCGGCGGCGAGCAGGGCGGACTCGGCGCTGGGCGCGCGCACCACGGCGAGCACGCGGGCGGTGGTGAGGGGGGCGAGAGAATCTGTCATGGCGCTCAGGCTTTCGTCGAAATCGGGTTGGGCGGTTGCTCGCCGGCGAGGACCGCGAGCAGGTTGGTCACGGCGATGGACCCCATGTTGTCAACGGCTTCGACCGTCTGGGCTCCGAAGTGGGGTGTCACGACCACCCGCGCCGCGAGATCGGGAGCCAGGAGCGGTGAGGCTTCACCCCGGGTATCTCCCGTCAGCGTGTCGGCGGCGTAGCCCGCAACGGTGCCCGCGCGGATGGCGCCCGCGACGGCGTCTTCGTCGATCAGGTCGGGCCGGGCCGTGTTGATGATGACCAGACCGGGTCGAGCCGACGCCAGCCAGTCCCGGTCGACGATGGTGCTTCCGCCGGGCGCGTGCAGCGTGACGATGTCACACTCGCCCGCCATCGCGGTCACGTCGAGTGGGGAGGCGCCGAAGGCCTCAATCTGTGCGGCGGTCATCCACGGATCGTGCGCGAGAATCCTGGTGCCGAAACCGGACAACCGCTGGGCGACGCCCTGACCGATCCTGCCGAAGCCGACGATGCCGACGCTTAGGGAGCCGAGTTCGCGGCCGCGCAGCACCGACCAGTCACCGGCGCGCACCCGTCGGTCGCCCTCCGTCGTGCCGCGGAGCACCGCGAGCATCAGGCCGACCGCGTGGTCGGCAACCGCGGCACTGTTTGCACCGGGCGTGTTCGTGACGATGATGCCGCGATCGTGGGCGGCCTGCAGGTCGACCGCCTCGACGCCGACGCCGTAGCGCGCGACGACGCGCAACAACGGCGCGGCGTCGAGGTGTTCGGCGGTGACCGGACCGGTGCCGGCGATCCAGCCGACGGCGGTCCGGAGCGCCGGACGCAGCGCGGCCAGGTCATGGTCTGACGGGCCGGATTGCACGGTGTGGCCGCTGTCGGCCAGGCGTGCGACGAGGTCGACGGTCCCCGACGAGAACGAGCGGCTGGTGGCGAGGATGGAGCCCATCAGCGGCCGGCCCGTTTCGCGAACCACGGTTCGAGCGAGGCGTAGCCATCGACGAACGTGGCGTGGCGGGTGAGGTAGTCGGCGTGGCGTCCGGAGTCGGGTGTGAATTCCGCAGTCACCTCGGACAGGCCACGCGCAGCACCGAAGTCGGCGACCAGGCCGAGCCCAACGGCGGCGGTGACCGCCGCGCCCAGGCTGTTCGCCTCCTCGACGATCGTTCGGCGGCGCACGGGCAGCCCCCAGACATCGGCCATGATCTGAAGCCAGACATCGCTCGCGGCACCGCCGCCGATCGCGTCGATCCGGGTCACTGTCGCGCCCGATTCCCGGAAGGCCTGGAGGCAGGTGAGCAGGTTGAAGGCGACCCCTTCCAGCACGGCGCGTGTCATGTGCGCACGCCCGTGATGGCGCCCAATACCGATGAAGGACCCGGTCGCGTTGGGGTTCCAGTAGGGCGAACGCTCGCCGAGGAGGTAGGGCAGGAAGTAGAGCCCGCCCGACGACGCCTCGGCGGTGGAGGCGTCCGCCACGAGGGCCGACAGGCTCGACCCGGACGGCTCGGGCGTGAGCAGCTCGGACACCCACTGGAGCGCCGCGCCGCCGGCCTGCATCGTCGCGGTGGGCACGTAGCTGCCGGGCACGACATGGTCGAACGTCATCGTGCGCATCAGCGGATCGTAGACGGGGGTGTTGCTGGCGAAGGAGATCCATGACGAGGTGCCGAGGCACACGTACGCGCCATCCTCCGGCGCGACGATCCCGGCGCCCACGGCGGCGATCGGGCCGTCGCCGCCGCCCATGACCACGCGGGTCTCCCTGCGGAGGCCGGTGGCGTGCGCCGCGTCGCTGGTCAGGGTGCCGACGACGGCCGTCGATTCGAGCACCTCGGGGAAGATCGACGCGTCGAGGCCGGCGGCGGCGAGCATCTCGGCCGACCACGTTCCGAGCGACTGGTCGTACGCGTTCGTGGCGGAGGCATCCGACCGATCCGTGGCCAACCGGCCGGTCAGTCGCTGCACGACGAAGTCTTTGGCGACACAGAAATGACGAACCCGGGCGAAGACATCCGGTTCGTTGTCTCGCACCCACATGATCTTCTCGAGCGAGTACGTGGGGTTGAGGCGGTGGCCGAGCAGCGAGTACGCCCGGTCCTGGCCGATGATCCCCTCGAGCCGAGCCGTCTGCGCGGTGCTCCGGGTGTCGGCCCAGATGATCGCAGGGCGCACGGGCTGGTACGCGGCGTCGAGCAGGACCGTTCCCATCATCTGACCGCTCACGGTCAGGCCGGTGACGGTGTGGGCGTCGGTGGCGGAACGGGCCAACAGGGTCCGCGTGGCCTCGACGACGGCGTTCCACCAGTCCTGCGGGTCCTGCTCGGCGACGCCGCCCTCTGCGAAGCGCGCGGGGTAGGACACCGTGACCGCGCTCACGAGGCGTCCGTCGTCGTGGTGGAGCGACGCCTTGTTTCCGGTCGTTCCGAGATCGTGGGCGATGATCATGTCAGTCAGGCCTCGACGTAGTCGACGAACTCGACGCCGCCGACACCGGCCAGCACCCGGCGGCCCATGCCGTTGGCGAGAACCCAGCCGTAGTCGTGGCCGGCGCCTCCGGGGTAGACGGCGAGGAAGGAGTAGGGCTCCGTGCCGACGTTGATGCTGCGGTGCGCCCAGCCCGGCGGGATGTAACCGATGGTGCCCGGTTCCATGTCTACCCAGCGCGTTTCGGTGCCGTCGAACATGAGCAGGCCACCGAGGCCGGAGAGGCCGAGGTAGATCTCGCCCTGGTGATTGGGGTGCTGATGGCCCTTGGTCATCCACAGCTCGCCCGCGGTCGTGCCCGGCTGGATGGTCGTGATCGACTGCGGCAGTTCCCGGTCGACTTCCGGCACCTGCGAGGACACGACGGAGTAGACAACCGGATCGCCGCCTGCGACGGCTTCTTCCCAGGCCGCGTGGTCGCGGAACAGGCCGTCAAGGTCCGACATTCGGCGAGTCAGCGTGGGGCCTTCGGGGCTGAGCGTTCCAGCGGCCTGGTCGAAGCGGATGCTCATGGGGGGCACGGGCACTGCGGAGTACTGGGACACTCGGTCTCCTCTGTTCAGAGTCAGCTGCTTTGCTGCCCCCTCACCCTACCTGTAATTACAGGCGACATGTAATTACATGTGAACCGGATCGTCGTTTTTTCTAGGCACGCAGGGGGGGTACCGGCTCCGGCGGGCCCGTGGGGCGCAGCGAAGCGGCGCCCTGGCCGGCGGCCGAGGCCCCGAGGTGAAACTCGAAACGACTGCGGTCGCCGCGGTGGTAGGCGTCGAAGTACTCCATCGGGCGGTCATGCTCGTCATAAGCGACGCTGCGGAGCACCAGCAGCGCCTGGCCGACGTCGACCCCGAGCAGTGCCGCCTGGGCGGCGTCGGCCGAGGCTGCCTCAGCGGAGCGCACACCGCGCACCGCTCGGATGCCGTGGGTGGCCAGCAGGGCGTACAGCGACTGCTCGCGCAGGTCGGCATGGAGAACGAGGTTGCCCACCTCGTACGGCAGGTAGGTCGTGGTCCAGGACCAGGGCTCATCGTCGACGTAGCGAAGCCGCTCGATGACGACGACCGGCGTGCCTGGCGCGACGCCGAGCGCATCCGCAACCTCGTCGTCGGCCGGGAGGGACTCCTGCCGACGAACGTCGGAATGCACGTGCCCGCCCCGGGCTTCCACCTCTTCGTAGAGGCCGGTGAGCGTGTGGACGAGGCTCTCCGGGACCTTTCGGTGCGCGACGAAGGTGCCCTTGCCCTTGACTCGCTCGATGACTCCCTGGTGCTCGAGCTGCAGGAGCGCCTGCCGAACGACCGTGCGCGAGACGCCGAATTGCTCGCACAGCTTGTGCTCGCCGGGGAGCAGGTCGCCCGGCCGCATGCCGAGTCGGCCGATGTCTTCGCTGATGCGGCGCTTCAGCTGGTGGTACATCGGCATGGGAGCCCGCCGGTCGATGCCGGGCAACCGGGGCCGGTCGGCGAAATCGTCGGCGGGGGTGCTGGTGGTGGTGGTGGGGGTGGGGGTGGCCATCGCGTTTTCGGGTTTCGGGGGAGTCATGGTCGGCATTTCTCAGTCGTCAGCATTTCTGAGTCGTCGGCATTTCTCAGTATGCGACGCCGGCGTGAAGGATCACGTTGGCATACGGGGTGTATTCCCCCGAGCGCACGAAGGCGCGGGCGCCGAGCGTGATGCCTTTGAATTCCTCATGAGGGACGAGGGTGATCGTGATGCCGAGTGGGTCGAGCCGGTCCCGGAGGGCGGCAAGCATGTGCGGGCTTCGCTGTTCGATCTCGGCCGACACCGTGGCGCCCTCGATGACGAGTTCGGCCAGGACGGTGTCCAGAACGTCCAGGAACTCGGGCGCGCCCGGCCGATAGGCGAGGTCGACGCGCTCGGATCCCGGGGGGATCGGCAGGCCGGCGTCGGTGACGACGATGAGGTCGGTGTGCCCGGTTTCCGAGATCACGCGGGAGAGCTGCGGATTGATTGTGGTGTGGGTGCTGCGCATCAGAGGGCTGCCTTCTGCGCGTCGAGGAGCGCGTCGACGTGCTCCTGCAGCGGAAGGCTCGGCGAAGCGCCACGCTTGGTGACGGCCAACGCGCCGGCGGCGATGGCGCGGCGGATGGCATCGGGGAGCGCGTATCCGAGGGCCAGCGAGGCGCCCAGGTAGCCCGCGAAGGCATCGCCGGCAGCCGTCGTGTCGACGGCGGTGACGGGGATGGAGGCGAACACCGCGACATCGTCGGCGGACACCAGGACAGCCCCGGCGGCGGCCATGGTGATCAGCGCGTAGCGTGCACCGCGGTCGGTGAACCATCGGCCGGCCTGGACGGCGGAGTCCTGGCCGTGCACACGAATGCCGGTGAGGATGCTGGCCTCGGTTTCGTTGGGCGTGACGATATCGATGAGTGGCCAGATGGCCTCATCGAGTACCGCAGCCGGGGCCGGATCCAGCACAACGGTCAGGCCCGCCTCATGGCCCCTCCGGATCGCGTACTGGGTGAGGGCCCACGGGATCTCGAGCTGGGTGAGAAGGACCTGTGACGAGGGGCCACGGTCGGCGAACGCGGTGTCGATCTGGGTCTCGCTCAGCGCGGCGTTGGCCAGAGGCACCATGACGATGTCATTCTCGCCTGAGTCGTCGACCCGAATGTGCGCGATCCCGGTGGGTCCGTCCACGTTCCTGACATGGTCGATGTTTACGCCGGCGGCGCGGAGGCCGTCGGTGACGAGTCCACTGAACAGGTCGGTTCCCACGCACGCGACCATGTGGGCGGTGCCGCCGGCAAGACCGGCGGCCACCGCCTGGTTCGCGCCCTTGCC
>JBDTAA010000003.1:0-5822 GCA_039924805.1 Cryobacterium sp. | reverse complement strand
GCCGCCGCCACCCGAGACCTGGCCGCCGCCGACAGCGAGGACAGGACACTCCGCCAGGACCGTATTGGGGCGAGCCGGGCGGTCGCCGAGTCCGAACGCACCCTCGCCAGGGCCCGCGATGCTCTCGCGCCGGAGGCCCCGAGCCGCGGCTCGACTACTCTGGAAAGGTGAATGAGACCCTGCCGCCGTGTCCCGAATGCTCCAGTGAACTTACCTACGAGATGGGTGCGCTCTTCGTCTGCCCCCTCTGCGGGCACGAATGGTCGGCCGAGGCGGCCGAGGAGGCCGACGAATCAGGCGACGCGGTCATCAAGGATGCCCACGGCACGGTGCTCGCCGACGGCGACGACGTGACCGTGATCAAGGGCCTCAAGGTCAAGGGAGGCGCCGACATCAAGGTCGGCACCAAGGTGCGCGACATCCGACTGAGGAATGGCGTTGGCGACCACGACATCTCCTGCCGGGTGGAGGGCGTCACCATGCAGCTGAAATCCAGCATGGTGAAAAAGGCCTAATGCCCCGCCCCCGATAGGCTCGCGCGCTCACTAAGGTTGAGCCAACGAGCGGGGGCGCGTGAACAAGGACGAGGAACTCGCCCGGCTGGAAGCGGCCGTCTACTCGAGGGCCGGCAGCTCGGAATCCGCGGTCGATTTCGTCGACCCGGTCACCGGCGAGACGCTGCGGGCGACCCCATCGGAGTTGCGGCTGCGCGAGCTGCGAGCCGAACGGGCCGGGCAGGCAGCAGGGCAGGGCGCACACGACGGCTTTATTGCCTTCCCGGATACGGGCGCCGAAGGTGCCGTGCCCACGGGCATGCCGGTGCGTACACCGGGCCTGTCCGGCCCGTCGCGGCGGCGCCGCCCTCTACCGCTTGTCGCCGCAGCCGCCTTCTCCGCCGGCATCGCCGCGGCCCTGATCGCGCCCTCGATTCTGGGCGGCATCGGCGCAACCACACCCCGCGCCGATGAGCGAGCCGCGCTCCTGGCGTTCGACCGCGCTCCCCAATACCCGGGCATTCCCATTCCCGATCTAGGCGACCAGTTCGTGCCCGAATCGCTCCGGAACGTCTCGGGGCCGGCGGCCTCGACATCGCCGATGGTGAGGCCGTTCTTACCGCGGTGCTCTCGCCCGAAGGCGACTTCTCGATGACGCTCCCCCAACCCGTGTCCGGGCCCCTTCCCGCGTCGCTGGAGCCTCCGCAGGCGGATGGCACCACTCTCGACACGTGGACCAGCGGACCCGATGCAAACGGGGACTTCACCGCTGCCCTCGATGCTCACGGTCTGGGGCTCTTCATCGCCCTCGACTGCGGTGGGGCGGGGACGGTGAGGGTGGCACTGAGCGATGGCAGCGCGTCGCTGTGGACCTGCTCGGCCAACAAGGTCGATCATCTCGGCACGTTCTACGGCATCGCCCTCGGGAAGGTCGACGTGACGGTTTCCACGATGGGGCGGGTCATCTGGGGACTGACGATCGCGAGCGCGCCCCTCACCGGGACCGATCAGGGCTAACCGGGCCTCGCTACTACCCTTGGCTGATGACCTCCGGTGCCGTGCGCGTTCAACGTGGGTTCGCGGTCCTCGTGATTTCCCTGTTCCTCGCCCTCTACGTCGTGGTCAACCTGTACCGGCCGCTGCCGCTCTGGGTCGCCGGGCTCTATCTGGTGGCCAGCGCCCTGTGCTTCGTTGCCTACGCGATCGACAAGTCCGCCGCGAGAGCGGGGCGCCGGCGCATCTCGGAGCGGACGCTCCTCCTACTGGGTCTCGCCGGCGGCTGGCCGGGCGCGATCGTGGCCCAGCAGGCGCTGCGCCATAAAACGCAGAAGGTGAGCTTCCGCTCCGCCTTCCGGGGAACGGTGGTGCTGAACCTCTCGGTCTTCATTATGCTGGGCTCGCCTCTACTGGCCGGGGTACTCTCTCGGTTCGGGCTCTAGCCGCTTCTACCGGTCGCCCGCCACGTCGTGCAGGTGGTGGATCGGGTCGTGCACGAGGTATTGGCCGAGAGTCGTCACCGTGAATACGGCGCCGTCGCTGCGGCGGCCGACGCGCCCGCGCTCCGACATCGAGACCGCCTCGAAGGCGTCGGCGAGGGATGCCGCTGACTCGACCAGTTCGCGGCCGACCACCGCCGGATCCTGCTCGTTGTATCGCTCGGCCACCGCCGTGGCATCCTGGTCCCAGTTCGCGAACTGCGGGTTGTCCTCGCGCAGAATCAGGCCCAGCCGCACCGAGAAAATGCGGAAGACGTCTCGCACGTGGGCGGCGTACTCGAGGGCCGACCAGGTGTGGTCGTTCGGGCGCTGGGCGACATCGCCGGGCTCGAGCACCGGCGGCCAACTCGCCGCATTGACGCGCAGAAGGCTCGGGATGTCGTCGAAGGTGACCTCGGCCGCGGTGAAACCGCATTCCGGGCAGGGGCGCTCGAGTACCCAGGTCCAGTCCTTCGTGTCCGGCGTGATGACCATGGAAAGATTCTAGCCAGCCCGTGTGGCCGATGGGCCGGCGGTCCCCAGCCCTCTGTCCTCAGTCCTCTGTCCTCAGCCCTCTGCGGTCGCGGGCGGCTGGCAGTCAGCGCTCGATTGCATCGCCTGCGCGGTCTCCTCTTCAGACCAGGGGAGGGTGAGCGCCGGTGCCGGGGCGGCGGCGCTTCCGTGAGCCGTCGATGCGATCGAGGCGAGGCGTTGCGCGAGAGCCTGGGCGAACCCGGGGCCGGCGCTTGAGTTGTTCAGCATGACGACCACGGTGAGTCCGCTGTGCGGATCGGCCAGGGTCGCCGAGAGGAATCCCGGGATGGCGCCGGCCCGGCCCCGCAGGGGGCCGAGCTGCACACCGCCCAGTCCGTAGCCCTGCCAGGAGGGAGACGCCGGTCCCTGGCTTGCCGTTGCCCACTGCGCATCCACCGAGGCGCCCGAGAGCAGGCTGCCCTGGGCGAGCGCCCGCGCCCAGATGCCCATGTCGGCGACCGTTGACACGACCCCGCCGGCCACCCAGGACATGGAGTTGGACAGCTCGGTGGCGTCCTGAAGCCGATCGCAGAATTGCCTGCCGGTCGCGCTGACAGCGACCGCATAGCCATGCGGGTGGGGGCCGGGGATCTCGAAGTCGCTGGGCGCGGGAAACGACGTGTCATCCATTCCCAGTGGGTCGAAGATGTACTGACGATAGAGCGACTGCCAGCTCTGCTGGGTCACGGACTGCAGAGCCATCCCGAGCAGGATGATGCCTGTGCTGGACTGCGCCGAGGCCCCTCCCGGCCCCGACACCCGTCTGGCCCCCAGGCCATTTTCGAGGATCTCCATGGGCGGCCACTGCCGCGTGGGGTTGGCCACGAATTGGGCAGCGAGCCTGGGGTAATAATCGGCCAGCCCTGACGTGTTGCTGCAGAGTTGGCCGAGCGTGATCCCCCGCACGTCCAGATTTCGGTTCAGATAGTTCGACACCGGGTCGCTGAGCTTCACGCGGCCCTCGTCCACGAGCCTGAGCAGCACCGTGCACGTCATCGCCGTGGTATTCGTCCCGATGCGGAAACGCATGTCGGGGGTGAGCGGACTGCTCCCTTCCTGCGTCGTGCTGCCGGGCGTTCCCACCCACTCGCCGGCCCACGGCGCCCACACCCCGGCGATGGCCCCGGACGAACCGGACAGGGTGAGTGCGTCCGCGAGCGCGGCATCCAGTCGCTGGGTGATCCCGGACGGCAACGGTGAGGTGTCGTGGGTGTCGGGCGCTGGGTCTGTGGAACCCGTGCAATTGGCGAGACCGAGGGAAACCGCCACGACAACCGCAAGCGCGATCGCCCTGCGCTTCCGAACGGTTCGACGCTTCATCTGACACCCCCAGGCTCACTCACTGCCCATGTACGGAGGAGTGTACTCACGCCGTCAGGTGCGTGCACCGGCCTGGCGAGATTCCGTACGCAGGAGCCGCTGCCGCCATCCGGTGCAATGTCCGGGGCATTCTCGGAGCAGATCGTCAGCCAATCCCAATCCGATCCGTTAGGGGCTCCGAACTCCCTGTGAACACGGACAAGCCGTGGCACTAAGAGAGGCGTTCAGAAATGCGTACATCACCCAACCGACTGCTCGCAACCGTTTTCGGTGCGGTCTACGTTCTCGTTGGCCTGCTTGGCTTCGCCGTCACCGGCGGCGTCAACTTCATCGCCACCACGGGCGGCCTGCTCCTCGGAATCTTCGCGGTCAACCCCCTGCACAACGTCGCTCACCTGCTGATCGGCGCCGCGCTCCTGATCGCGGGAATGTCCACCGTTTCCGCGTCGAAGACCGTCAACACGACCGTCGGCGCCGTCTACCTGCTCCTCGGTGTTGTCGGCTTCTTCATCGTCGGCTCGGCCCTGAACATCCTTGCCCTCAACACGGCCGACCACCTCCTGCACCTCGCCAGCGCTATTGTGCTGCTGGGTGTTGGCCTCGGCGCCGAGCGCACCGTTCGCCGCAGGACCGCCGCCCAGGTAGCTTAACCGCCGCTGTAGTCCCACAGGAGAGGAGCACGGCATGAACCCGGTCATCCGAATCTGGCTCGCGTTCGCAGCCATCGGTGCGGCACTGATTCACCTGGCCGTCGGGGCCTCCGCTCCCCTCCCCCTCGCGATCATCCTGGTCGGGCTCGGCATCGCCGAGCTCGGCTGGGGTGTCGCGACCCTCGTCCGCGGCCGCACCGTCATGCAGGATGCGACCATCGCACTGGCCCTCGTGCCCGTCTTCGTCTGGGGTGTCACGGCAACCCTCGGCAGCGGGCTCGGCGTCTCTGCCGACTCGACGGGCCTCCCGTTCTACCCGATGGCCATCGCCTCGCTCTTCGACATCACCCTTTCCGCCGCTCTGGCCATCTTCCGGCGGCGCGGCACACGACGTGCCACAGCCGGCGCTGACGTCACTGGCAAGCCAGCCGCCGCGGAACCCGCGCGCTCCGAACCTCCCGTCGAGCTTCCGGCCTGGCGTTTCCTCGCCACCCTGATGATCGGCAGCGTGCTGTTCTCTGGGCTGACCACCTCGGCGCTGGCCGCCACCGAGGCCGGCGCCCATGCCGTGCCCCACGGCACTCATTCGACGCCGGCACCGGGCTCACCTCCCGCCACTCACTCAGGCCACTGAGCCGGTTTCCGGCCCTAACGCTGGATCTGGTCGGCCGCGATGGCGGGGCGCTCGCCCTGCATGAAGCGCTGAACGTTCTCGTCGACGATGATGTCGCTCGGCCGCAGCGGGCGGGTGAGATATAGGCCCTCGATGCTGGTCAAACGGCTGAGGGCCACATACGTCTGGCCGGGGCTGAACACTCGCGAGCCCAGGTCGACGATCGCACGTTCGTAGGTGGCACCCTGCGATTTGTGAATGGTGACCGCCCACGCCAGCCGAAGCGGGAACTGCGTGAACTCGGCCACGACATCCTTGCTCAGCTTCTTTGTCGTGGGGTTGTACGTGTACTTGAACTTCTCCCACACGGTCGGTTCGACCTCGTGGGTGTCACCGTCGATGTCGACGTACACCGTGGAGTCGACCTTGGTTACCGTGCCGATGCTGCCGTTGACCCAGCGCGGGCCGCCGTCCTGGTGGTTGGAGTCGTTGCGGAGGAACATGACCTGCGCGCCGACCTTGAGCTCGAGCACCTCGTCGGCCGGGAATGTGCGTCCGCCGAAGTCGCCCGTGATCTCTGCCTTGGCGGTGAGCGGACGCCCGGAGAGGCGTTTCAGGGCGGATGCGTTGATGCGGTTGACGGAGTCGTTGCGGGTGGCCAGCGTGATCACACCCTCGCTGGGTGGTTGCCGGGCCCCCGCCGCGTTGAGCGCGCCGCCGATCTCGGCCGTGACCT
>JBDTAA010000002.1:0-5802 GCA_039924805.1 Cryobacterium sp. | reverse complement strand
CTTCCCCCGGTCGTCGATGAAGCCATTCCAGGCCATCGCCGTGATGGCGAGCGGGGTCGCCCTGCGCGGCGAAGACGCGGCCATCGCCACCGCCAGCCACAGCGGCACGGAGCGGCACGCCGCCCTGGCCCGCGGGCTGCTCTCCCGGGCCGGAGTGCCCGAATCGGCACTGGGCTGCCCGTCGGCCTGGCCCGACGACACCCCCACCCGTGACGCCCTCGTGCGGCTCGGCGCCGGCAAGGCCCCGATCTACATGAACTGCTCCGGGAAGCACGCGGCGATGTTGGCGGCCTGTGCGCAGAACGACTGGCCGCTGGCCGGTTACCTCGACCCGGAGCATCCCATGCAGAAGCGGATCCTCGACGTCGTCGAGCGTTTCACCGGCGAGCGCCCGGCGGCGTCCGGCATCGACGGTTGTGGCGCACCCGTGCACGCGCTGTCGCTTACCGCTCTTGCCCGCGGCATCGCCCGGATCGCGACCTCGAAATCGAACTCGCCCTTCGCCATCTACCGCGAGGCCGGGTTCCTCGCCGAGGCGGTCCGCTCGAACGGCTGGGTCATCGCCGGCCCCGGCATGCCGGATACCGTCGTGATCGACCGGCTGGGTCTGTTCATCAAGACCGGCGCGGAGGGTGTCATGGTGGCCTCGGCCGAGGACGGCACAACGGTCGCCCTGAAGATGCTCGACGGCAACCTGCGTGCTGCGAGTATCGTGGCGCTCAGTCTGCTCGCGGATGCCGGCGCCATCTCACGCGTCGACGTCGATGCGCTGGTGCCAGATCTGAAGCTCGCCGTCCTCGGCGGCGGCCTCCCGGTCGGCGAGATCCGCGCCAGCTACGTCTGACCCCAAAGTCCGCGCGAAAACGCAGTCGTGGTCGTCATGCCCGCGGCTTAGTGACCACGTCTGCGGGTTCGCGGGGCCCGGAGGAGCTAGCCGACGTTGGCCAGGCGCTTCTCGCGAGCCGCCTTCGACACCTGTGTGGTGACAACGATCACCAGCGCGATGATGAAGACGGCGGACGCGATCACGTTGGCTTCCGCCGGGATTCCACGGGAGGCGGAGATGTAGATGTACTTCGGCAACGTCGTCACGGACCCGGAGTTGAAGTTCGTGATGATGAAATCGTCAAAGCTCAGCGCGAAGCAGAGCAGCGCCGCGGCGAGAATGCCGGGCAGGAGCAGCGGGAATGTGATCCGGGCGAACACCTGGCTCGGCGATCCGTAGAGGTCCCGGCCCGCCTCCTCGAGCGCGGGGTCGAGGCTGGCGACCCTGGCCTTGACGGTCACCACCACGAAGCTGATACAGAACATCGTGTGGGCGAGGATGATCGTGAGCATGTCCTTGGGCACGCCGGCCGACAGGAACTGGGCGGCCAGCCCGGCACCAAGCACAACCTCCGGGGTGGCCATTGGCAGGAAGAGGAGCAGGCTGGTCGCAGAACGAAACTTGAACCGGTAGCGCACGATGGCGATCGCGATCATCGTGCCCATGACCGTGGCCGCGACCGTCGCGACGGTGCCGATGATGATGCTGTTGCCGAACGCCCGGCACACCGCTCCGTTCTGCACCTCGCACACGTTCAGCCACTTATCGAGGGTGAACCCGCGCCAGGTGATGTTCGACTTCAGCGAGTCGTTGAACGAGAAGATGAAGGTGTAGACGATAGGAATCATCAGGAACGTGAAGGCCACGGTGACGTATACGGGCAGCAGCCACTTGCCGAGCGAGAATTTCACAGCAGCTCCTCCGTTCCCGAGCGCCGGACGTAGACCGTGACGATGACGAGAATGACCGACATCAGGATGATGGACAACGCAGCCGCCGCGGGGTAATTCTGCAGAATCAGGAAGTTCGCCTCGATCACATTGCCTATCATCTGGGTGTCCGATCCGCCGAGGAACGACCTGCTGGCGTTGATATAGTCGCCGGCGGCCGGAATGAACGTGAGCAGGGTGCCCGCCACGATGCCGGGCATGGAGAGCGGAACCGTAACCTTGCGGAAGACCTGGAGCGGGCTGGCGTAGAGGTCACTTCCGGCTTCGAGGTAACGAAGGTCGAGTCGCTCCAGCGTCGTGTACAACGGCAAGGTCATGAACGGGATGAAGTTGTACGTCAGGCCGAAGATGACGGCGGCCGGTGTGCCGGTGAAGTGCGCATCGGGCGCCATCAGCGACAACGCCTTGAGCGACGTGATGACGAACGACTCGTCCGAGAGCAGCTGCTTCCAGGCAAGCGTGCGCAGGAGGAAGCTGATGAAGAACGGTGCGATCACCAGAACGAGCAACAGGCTCTGCAGCAGCGGCCACTGTCGGGCCTTGACACCGATGAAATAGGCGAGCGGGTAGCTGAACGCCAGCGCCAGCACGGTTGCGATCAGCGCGTAGCCGAAGGAACGCAGGATGTGCGGCCAGTAGTCGTTGATGACGGTGACGTAATTCTGCCATTGGAACGCTGGATCGTAGACGCCGGGCAGCCCCGTCTCTGACGGAGCCTGCAGCGAGGTCAGCACGAGCGAAATGAGCGGGGTGAGGAAGAAGAGAATGAGGTAGAGGATGCCGGGCAGCAGAAGCAGCAGGGCAATCGGGCTCCGCCGCCTCGCTACGTCTTCGCCGGGCCCCGTCGTGGTGGAAAACGCCGCGAAGGCCATCCCTACGCCTTCCCGAGCTCCGCGATCAGGGCGGCCTGCCGCTGCGCCGCGATGCTTTTCGTGTCGGTGTCAGCGGCGAACTTCGGGCTGTCCGCCGGGTCGTCCTCCAGCCCGAAGCCGTGCTCGACGTCCCAGCTCACCCACACCTCTTCCCCGACGTGGGCGACGGGCCCGAAGGCCATGTTCTGGGCGAAAACGACGATCGTTCCGAGGGCGGGGTGGGCGATCAGGTATTGGGTGCTCACTCCGCTGAACGACACGTCGATCACGCGCGCCGGTCCGAGGACGTTGCGGCCCGGGTCGGCGACAGGGGCATCACGGTGCAGGCTCAATTTCTCCGGCCGAACCCCGATGGTGACGTCGCCTCCGTGGCGGTGGGACCGCGCGACGGGGACGACTACCTTCTGGCCCGCGATATCCACCGAAATGGCGGCGCTGGTGGTGCCTACCACGGTGCCCGTGAATAGGTTCGACTGGCCCAGGAAGTTGGCGACGAACGCCGTCTTCGGCAGCTCGTAGAGCTGCTCAGGCGCCCCCATCTGTTCGATCCGGCCCTTGTTCATGACCGCGATGGTATCGGCCATGGTCATGGCCTCCTCCTGGTCGTGCGTCACGTGCAGGAAGGTCAGGCCGACTTCCTCCTGAATCGTCTTCAATTCCAGCTGCATCTGGCGGCGGAGCTTGAGGTCCAGCGCCCCGAGTGGCTCGTCGAGCAGCAGCAGCGCCGGACGGTTGACCAGCGCCCTCGCCAGGGCGACCCGCTGCTGTTGGCCGCCGGAGAGCTGCTGCGGCCGACGAGCCGCGAGATGGTCGAGTTCGACCAACTGCAGGGCTTCGTGAGCCTTGCCGACCGGGTCCGGCAGCTTGCGCCGGCGGAGCCCGAATGCGACGTTTTCGAGCACCGTCATGTGGGGGAACAACGCGTAACTCTGGAACACCGTGTTCACCGGGCGCTGGTAGGGCTTGAGGTTCGTGACGTCCTTGCCGCCGATCAGGATGCGCCCCGTCGTCGGTTCTTCGAGCCCCGCAACAAGACGCAGGGTCGTGGTCTTTCCGCAGCCCGATGGACCGAGCAGGGCGAAGAAGGAGCCGGCCGGGATGGTCAGATCGAGCTGTTCAATCGCGGTGAAGCCGGGAAACCGTTTGGCGATGCCGGCCAGCTCGAGGTCAGCGCCCTGTTCGGCGAATGCGCCTGTGTCTCCACTCATGAACCCAGCAGCACCTTCTGGAATTCCGCGTTGTACTTTGCCTCTTCGGCCGGGGTGAGGCCACGGAAGACGTGCGCCTGGGAGAGTGTCTTTTCGTTGGGGAAGATGAGCTGGTTCTCGGCCAGCGCCGGGTCGATCGCCACCGCAGCCTCCTTGGCTCCCTCGACCGGGGTGATGTAGTTCACCCAGGCCGCAACCTCCGCGGCGACTTCGGGCTCGTAGTAATAGTTGATCAGTTTCTCGGCGTTGGCCTTGCGTGGCGAGCCGACCGGGATGAGGAAGTTGTCGTTCCACAGTGTTCCGCCCGCCGTCGGGAGAGCGAACTCCCAGTGGTCTCCGGCCTCGGCATTGAGGGTGGTGATGTCACCGGACCAGACGATCGCCGCGAGCGTGTCCTCGCTCTTCAGGTCCTCCAAATAGGCGTTGCCCTTGATATTGCGGATCTGGCCGTCGTTGACCTGCTTCGCGAAGACGTCGTTTGCCGCGTTGAACTCCTCGTCCCCCCAGTCGCCCGAGATGTCGACGCCGTTCTGGAGCATGAGCAGGCCGATGGTGTCGCGCATCTCGGAGAGCACGCCGATGCGACCCTTCAGGGACGGATCCCAGAGATCGTCGACCGACGTGAGGCCACCGGGAAGCTTGTCCTTGTTCCAGCAGATCCCCGCAAAGCCACCCTGCCACGGGATGGACTGGTTGCGTCCCTTGTCCCAGTCGACGTTCAGCAGGCCCGGGGAGAGGTTCTTGATGTTGGGGATGTTCGCGTGGTCGAGCTTCTGCGTGTAGCCGAGGCGGATCCAGCGCGCAACCATCCAGTCGGTCAGGCAGACCGTATCCGCGCCGATGTCCTGGCCGAGCGCGAGCTGGTCCTTGACCTTGCCGTAGTAGGTGTTGTTGTCGTCGACGGCGACATCATATTTGACCTTGATTCCGGTCTCTTTGGTGAACGCGTCGATGGTGGGGAAGTTACCGGCGTCATCCTCGTCGACGTACGCGGCCCAGTTCGCCCAGTTCACCTTCTGTTCCGTGGCCGAGATGTCCTTGGCGGGCGTGGGCTTGGAGCCGGTGCCGCCGCCGGTCGAACAGGCCGCGAGGGCAAGGGCGGCCGCGCCTCCGCCGGCGCCTGCCAGCACGGTGCGCCGACCAATCTGGGCCCGCCGCGCCTGATGGATTAGCTGCTGGATCATCGGATCAGCTGGCATTTGCCTGGGCTTCATGGTCGGGTCTCCTTGCATTTTTCAGCGGACTAACTCTCACGACCTCGCAACATTGCGAGTGGATTTATGATGGCACAAACATACGCCCTGCACACGCAAGAGTGACCGAATCGTTAATTTTCTGGGCATTTCTGCGCGGAATCAGCACTCCCGCGCGGTTTTTGCGTCGGAAAGCGAAGTTCTGGCGGTTGTAGGCTGGGCGGCAGGGACGGAGCGGTCCCGAGTCGAACGAAGGAGCAATCATGCGGGTCGCCATTCCGAAGGAAGTCAAGAACAACGAGTTCCGGGTCGCTATCACCCCGGCCAGCGTGCACGACCTCGTGGCCAACGGCCACGAGGTTCTCGTGGAGACCGGGGCGGGCGACGGTTCCTCGATCCCCGACGTGAGCTACGTCGCGGCGGGCGCGACCATCATGCCGTCGGCCGAGTCCACCTGGGCCGCCGCCGAGGTGCTCCTCAAGGTCAAGGAGCCGGTCGAGAGCGAATACGGCTATTTCCGTGACGGGCTCGTGCTGTTCACTTACCTGCATCTGGCCGCTGAACAGGCCCTCACCGAGGCGTTGCTGCGGAGCGGCGTCACGGCAATCGCCTACGAAACGGTGCAGCTGCCGTCGAGGGCCCTTCCCCTGCTCGCCCCGATGAGCGAGGTCGCCGGTCGACTCGCCCCGATCGTCGGCGCCAACGCGATGCTCAAGCCCAACGGCGGCCCCGGGCTGCTCGTCCCTGGCGTCC
>JBDTAA010000001.1:0-9787 GCA_039924805.1 Cryobacterium sp. | reverse complement strand
GCGGGATCATCGCGGATGCCGTCTTCGACTGGTTCGACGTCGACTGGCACCGGGACATCGTGTCGCAGTGGGCGAGCGCGGGGGTGCAGTTTCAGACCCCCGGACACCCCGGCCCCGGAGCCGCGGCCGCCGCAGGCGGGGTGCTGGCCGGCCTGACGGTCGTCGCCACGGGTGCCCTCGAAGGCTTCACCCGGGAGGAAGCGCACGAAGCGATCATCGCCGCCGGCGGCAAGTCTGCATCGAGCGTGTCCAAGAACACGGACTACGTCGCCGCCGGACCCGGTGCCGGCTCCAAACTCGCCAAGGCGGAGCAACTGGGGGTCCCGATTCTTGACGCCGACGGCTTCCGGATGCTGCTCGAAAAGGGCCCGACCGGGCCGACGTCGGCCCCCGACTGACACCTGCGGACAGACCAGCAGGTATCCCCCACAATCGGGGGTGGACAGCCCCCCTACCGGGTATTTCTGTTCACTAGGCTGAGTCTCTGAGCGCTGTACGGAGGCCCCCGACGGCTTCTGCGCAGGTCATGCGGGAGGGGAAGCCCGGGTTTGCTGTTCGAAGTCGCGGCATTGCTAACGGCCTCGCTAACACTCGGCAGAGTGGGCGAGTTCACCGGGGTGCCCGAATTCGCCCAGTCATCGATCGGCGAGGTGATGCCGACGCGGGTGTCCGACGTGCCGGCCAGGGGAGATGCCGGGCCCCGGTGGCTCGACGTATCCGCTCGAAGGGGGACGTCCGTCGACGTCGCAGTGCTCGCGACCCTCACCGGGGCGAGCCTGCTCTCCGGGATGTCCAATCTCTCGCTCGGCGACCTGTCCACGTTCGTCGCCGCCCACCCCGCGCAGATCGACTCACTGCTCGCCTCCCCGCCTCCGTCAACGACCGTCACGGAGCTATGGAACGGACTCGACTCGACGCGCAGGACGGCCCTCTCGCTCGGCGCTCCCCGCCTGGTCGGCAACCTCGACGGAGTCCCGGCGCGGGAGCGAGGCAGGGCGAACCTGCGCTACCTCGGCCAAACGCTGACCGAGGCCAAGGCGAGCGTGCTCGACGCGACCGGCTCGGAGCTGGGCCGCTTCACCCGCGAACTCGGCGTCCTCGACCAGGTCCAGGCCGCCCTCAAACCCAGCGAGGGCGGGCCCGTTCGGTCGCTCATCCTCCTCGACACCGCCGCGGGCGGCCGGGCGGCCATCGCGCTGGGTAACCCCGATACCGCCGACTACGTGAGCTACCTCGTACCGGGCATGAACTACGGCGTTCGGGAACAACTCGTGAACTGGGCCGCGACAGCCGAGGCGCTCTACGCCGAGCAGGCCGAGGCCCTCTCCCGTGTGTCGCATGGCGGGCGCCCACCCTCGGTCGCAACGATCGCGTGGATCGGCTATGAAACCCCCGACCTGTTCTCCGTCGGTGGTTTGGACAAGGCGGAAGCCGGAGCCGACCTGCTCGAGCAGTCGTGGCTCGGGGTGCGTTCGTCGCGCGGCGCGAAGCAGCCCTTCATCTCCGTCTTCGGACACTCATACGGATCGACTGCGTGCCTCCTGGCGCTCGCGCGTGGCTCCGTGCAGGTCGACGCCTTCGTGGTGGTGGGGTCACCGGGAAGCGCCGTCCAGTCGGCTTCCGACCTCAACGTGGCCGACGGCAACGTCTACGTGGGGGAGGCCGACTGGGACCCGGCGGTCAACAGTGCCTTCTTCGGCAGGGACCCGGGCGACGCATCCTTCGGCGCCCACACCCTCGGCGTCGACGGGGGGAGAGACCGCGTCACCGGGAAATGGCTGAACGGATCGCTCGGCCACAACGCGTACTTCACGCCCGGCAGCGAGTCGCTGCACAACATGGCCCTCATCGGCACCGACAGCGCGAATCAGGCCGGCGGCGGCTCCGAATAGAATTGAGGCATCCACCTCGACGACCGTACGGAGCATCATGTCTGGAATCACGGCCGAGCAGGTTGCCCATTTGGCCAGCCTCGCCCGGATCGACCTCAGCCCGGAAGAGATCTCAAGTCTCACTATCGACCTGGGTCAGATCGTGGAGTCGGTGAAGAAGGTGCAGGAGGTCGCCACGGCCGACGTGCCCGCGACGAGCCACCCGATGCCCCTGACCAACGTGTTCCGTGACGACGTTGTCGTGCCGTCGTTGACTGTCGAACAGGCGCTCTCCGGGGCGCCCGACCGCGACGGAGACAAATTCCGGGTGCCCCCGATCCTGGAAGAGGACTAACCCATGACCGATCTCATCAAGCTCTCCGCCGCCGACCTGGGTGGTCTCCTCGCCGACCGTTCGGTCAGTTCCGTCGAAGTGACCCGAGCGCACCTCGACCACATCGCGGCCGTCGACACCGAGCTGCACGCCTTCCTGCACGTGGCATCGGATGCCGCGCTCGCGACGGCCGCTCGGGTCGATGCGCTGCGCGCAGCCGGTGAACCCCTGGGCCTGCTCGCCGGCGTCCCGATCGCCATCAAGGACGTCCTCGCGACCCGCGACATGCCGTCCACCGCCGGGTCCAAGATCCTCGAGGGCTGGATCCCGCCCTACGACGCCACCGTCGTCACGCGTTTGCGCGACGCCCACCTGATCCCGCTCGGCAAGACCAACATGGACGAATTCGCGATGGGCTCGTCGACGGAGCACTCCGCTTACGGACCGACACGAAACCCCTGGGACCCGGAACGCATCCCCGGCGGCTCCGGCGGCGGCTCGGCCGCTGCGGTCAGCGCCTTCGAGGCCCCGCTGGCACTCGGCAGCGACACCGGCGGATCGATCCGCCAACCGGCTGCCGTCACCGGTTCGGTCGGCGTCAAGCCCACCTACGGCGGTGTTTCCCGCTACGGCGCCATCGCCCTCGCCTCCTCGCTCGACCAGGTCGGCCCGGTCTCTCGTACCGTCTTCGACGCCGCACTCCTGCACGACATCATCGGCGGACACGACCCCCTTGACTCGACCAGCCTCACCGACAGGTGGCCGTCGATGACCGCCGCCGCGCGCGTGGGACTGGCCGACGGAGCGCTGAAGGGCGTGCGCGTTGGCGTCGTCAAGGAGCTGAACGGAGCCGGCTTCCAGGCCGGCGTCACGCAGCGCTTCACCGAAACGCTCGCCCTGCTCGCCGCCGCCGGCGCGGAAATCACGGAGGTGAGCGCGCCCAACTTCGAATACGCGGTCGCCGCGTACTACCTGATCCTCCCCGCGGAGGCCTCCAGCAACCTGGCCAGATTCGACTCCGTGCGCTTCGGACTGCGGGAAGATCCCACCGAGGGGCCGGTCACGATCGAGCGGGTCATGGCGGCCACCCGCGACGCCGGCTTTGGTCCAGAGGTCAAGCGTCGCATCATCCTGGGCACCTACGCGCTCAGCACGGGCTATTACGACGCCTACTACGGCAGTGCCCAGAAGGTGCGCACCCTGATCCAGCGCGACTTCGACGCGGCCTTCGCGAAGGTCGACCTGCTCGTGTCACCGAGCGCGCCGACGACCGCGTTCAAGTTCGGCGAGAAGCTGGCCGACCCGATGGCCATGTACCTCAACGACATCACCACCATCCCGGCGAACCTCGCTGGGATCCCCGGCATGAGCCTGCCGATGGGCCTGGCGCCCGAGGATGGTCTGCCCGTCGGTCTGCAGGTCATGGCCCCCGCCAAACAGGACGCCCGTCTCTACACGTTCGGCGCCGCCGTCGAGCGGCTGCTTGAGGCGCACTGGGGTCACACCCTGCTGAGCCGGGCGCCGGCGCTGGCGCCCTCCGAAATGTTCGCGAGCGAAGAAGGGGTCATCTAATGAAGAAGGCTGAATTGATGGACTTCGACAAGGCCCTCGAACTCTACGAGCCGGTCCTCGGCTTCGAGGTGCACGTCGAACTCAACACGAAGACGAAGATGTTCTGCGGCTGCGCCAACGAGTTCGGCCAGGGCGCAAACACGAACACCTGCCCCACCTGCCTCGGCCTGCCCGGCGGGCTGCCGCAGGTGAACAGGAAGGCGATCGAGTCCAGCATTCGCCTGGGCCTCGCGCTCGGCTGTGACATCGCCGAGACCTCCCGGTTCGCCCGCAAGAACTACTTCTACCCCGACACGGCGAAGAACTTCCAGACCTCGCAGTACGACGAGCCGATCGCGTTCAACGGATCGCTCACCATCGAACTCGAGAGCGGCCGGCAGGTCACCGTTGAGATCGAACGCGCCCACATGGAGGACGACGCCGGCAAGCTGACCCACAAGGGCGGCGCGACCGGTCGCATCCAGGGCGCCGACTACTCACTCGTGGACTACAACCGGGGCGGCGTCCCGCTGGTCGAGATCGTCACGCAGATGATCGAAGGTGGCGAGGCGGACTCACCGGAGATCGGCAAGACCTACGTCGCCGCCATCCGCGAGATCGTCAAGTCGCTTGGCGTGTCCAACGCCCGGATGGAAGAGGGCAACGTGCGCTGCGACGCGAACGTGTCCCTCCGGCCGCGCGGGTCGAACATCCTCGGCACCCGCACCGAGACCAAGAACGTGAACTCACTGCGGTCGGTCGAACGGGCCGTGCGATACGAGATCCAGCGCCAGGCCGCGTTGCTCTCCGCCGGCGGAACGATAACGCAGGAGACCCGCCACTGGCACGAAGACACCGGCAGGACCTCCGCGGGCCGACCCAAGTCCGACGCGGACGACTACCGCTACTTCCCGGAGCCCGACCTCGTGCCCGTCGCCCCCTCGCGCGAATGGGTCGAGGAGCTTCGCGCCACCCTGCCGGAGCCTCCCGCCGCGCGCCGCAAGCGGCTGCAGGCCGACTGGGGCTTCGCGAACCTCGAGTTCCAGGACGTCGTCAACTCCGATCTGCTCGACGCCGTCGAGGCCACCGTCGCCGCTGGCGCCTCCCCGCAGTCCGCCCGCAAGTGGTGGACCGGCGAGGTGGCCCGCCTGGCAAACGTCGCTGCGGTGCCAGCCGACTCACTCGTGCGGCCGCACCAGTTGGCCGCACTGATCGAACTCGTCGAGGCCGGCACCCTGACCGACCGCCTCGCCCGCCAGGTGCTCGAAGGCGTCATCGCCGGCGAGGGAACCCCGCTCGAGGTCGTTGAAAGCCGCGGCCTCGCCGTGGTGTCCGATGACGGCCCGCTGATCGCGGCGATCGACGAGGCACTCGCGTCCCAGCCGGACGTGCTCGCGAAGATCCGCGACGGAAAGGTGCAGGCGGCCGGCGCCGTCATCGGCGCCGTCATGAAGGCGATGAGGGGCCAGGCCGACGCGGCTCGGGTGCGTGAACTCGTGCTCGAACGCGCCGGATCGGCCGAGTAGGCGTCGTGTCTGCAGGGCGAGCGGCGCGCGAGGCCGACATTCGTCGCTGGCGGCGCTATCTGGCCGACGAACGGGCGGAGGCCGCGGTGTATCGCGACCTCGCCGGGCGCCGCTCGGGCGAGGAACGCGAGATCCTGCTCGCGCTGGCCGAAGCGGAGGGGCGCCACGAGGCCCACTGGCGCGAGCTGCTCGGCGACGACGTCGGGACGCCTCGCAAGGGGGCGATGCGCACCCGGATGCTCGGCTTCCTCGCCCGCAGGTTCGGTTCTGTCTTCGTGCTCGCCCTGGCACAGCGGGCGGAATCGGGCTCGCCCTACGGCAGGGATGCAGACGCGACGGTCGCGATGGCCGCCGACGAACGCATTCACGAGGAAGTGGTGCGTGGGCTCGCGGCCCGCGGGCGCAAACGGCTCTCCGGCTCGTTCCGGGCCGCGGTCTTCGGCATCAACGACGGGCTGGTCAGCAACCTGGCCCTCGTGCTCGGTGTCGGCGCGGCCGGTGTTCCGGCCGCCACGATCCTGGTGACCGGGGTCGCCGGGCTCCTGGCGGGCGCCCTCTCCATGGCCGCCGGCGAGTTCGTCTCCGTGCGGTCGCAGCGTGAGCTTCTTGAGGCGTCCACGCCGAACCCGTCGAACAAGGGCGACCTCGGCAACCTCGACGTCGCTGCCAACGAGCTGACCCTCGTCTACCGGGCGCAGGGGATGAGCCCGGAGAAGGCCGAGATCCACGCGCGCGAGGTGCTGCGTACCATCACGCTCGCCACCGGGCCCGTCGATATGAGCGCCCCGACCGGTGAAAGCGGTGAACGCGTTGACGAGCACGAGGCCGTCGGCACGGCCACGGCGGCGGCCCTGTCGAGCTTCTGCTTCTTCGCGTCGGGCGCGCTCCTGCCCATCCTCCCGTACCTGTTCGGGCTCACCGGCACGGGGGCGGTCATCGTCGCGACCGTGCTCGTCGGGGCAGCCCTGCTCGCCACGGGCGCGATCGTCGGGCTGCTGTCGGGCGGCCCACCCCTTCGCCGCGCACTCCGACAGCTGGCCATCGGGCTCGGAGCCGCGGCCGTCACCTACGCGCTCGGCCTCGTCGTCGGGACGTCGCTCGGCTGAGCAGGCAGATAAGGCAGCCCGACCTGGGTTAGGGTCATCCTGATGAGCAGGCAAGACGGCAGTAACCGCAGCGTCACGACCACACCGGTCGATGACAGCTCGGCCACGACGCTGCACATCGATCTGGATGCCTTCTTCGCGTCGGTGGAGCTTCTCGACCACCCCGAACTGGTCGACAAACCGGTCATCGTCGGACACCGGTCCGGTCGCTCGGTCGTCACGGCGGCGAACTACGTCGCGCGACGGTACGGCGTGAACTCGGCGATGCCGATGGCCCTCGCCCTGCGCCGCTGCCCCTCCGCGATCGTGCTCGAGCCGCACATGGGCCGGTACCGGGACTACTCCGAGCGGGTGATGAGGATCTTCGCTGACGCGACCCCGCTCGTTGAGCCGCTGGGCATCGACGAGGCCTTCCTCGACGTGGCCGGCGCCCGGCGCCTGCACGGATCACCGGCCGAGATCGGCGCCTGGATCCGCGGCCGGGTCGAATCGGAGACCGGGCTGACCTGCTCCGTGGGCGCCGCGTCAACCAAGTTCGTCGCGAAGCTGGCCTCGGGCCGCGCCAAACCCAACGGACTGCTCGTCATTCCCGCCGATGACACGATCGCCTTCCTGCACCCGTTGCCGGTAGGTGCCCTGTGGGGGGTTGGCGCGGCGACGGAGCAGACCCTTCTGCGTCTGGGGCTGACGCGAATCGGCGACATCGCGGACACACCGCTGTCGGTGCTGCAGTCCTCCCTCGGGGATGCCGGCGGTCGCAAACTGCACGACCTCTCCTGGGGTCGGGACCCCCGCGCGGTCACCAGCGAGCGGGAAGAGAAGAGCATCGGCCACGAGGTGACCTTCGAGCACGACGTCACGGATGTCGCCCATCTGCGCAGCGAAATCCTGCGGCAGGCCGACGCGGTGGCGGCCAGGCTCCGCGGAGCCGGTCTCGTGGGCCGCACGGTCGTGCTCAAGCTGCGCTACGCCGACTTCAGCACCGTCACCCGCTCGCGCACGCTGCCGGAAGCCACGAGCGTCGGCCGGCGCATCTACGACGAGGCCGTCGCGGTGTTTGACACCCTCGCGGCGTCCGGCATCCGGGTGCGGCTCATCGGCGTGCGGGTGGAGCAGCTGGGTGCCGGCGACGGGCAGGGACTCGGCCTCTGGGACCCGGACGACGACTGGCGGGAGGCCGAGCTCGCCGTGGACAGCGTGGCCGCGCGTTTCGGCCGCGGCGCCGTCAAGCCGGCCTCGCACCTCAAATCAGACAGGGGGTAATCTGATCCGCATGACCAACCTTGTGCTGAAGCTTGCGGAGAATGCCCGGTTCATCGGGGTGAAGAGCGCCTACGGCGACCCGATCCAGGTGGAGGGAGTCACCATCGTGCCCGTCGCCCTCGTCCAGTACGGGTTCGGCGGCGGTGACGCGGGGGAGACCGCCGCCGGCGCGGGAGGCGGGGGCGGTGGCGGGATGTCGATCCCGATCGGCGCGTACGTGAAGTCGGGCGGCACGGTGCGATTCGACCCGAACATCGTCTCGCTGCTCGTGGTGGCCATCCCGTTCGCCTGGGTCGCCGGCCATGCGCTGTCGCGCGTCATCCGGGCGCTCAAGCGCTAGCGGGCTCAGGCGCTAGCGGGCTCAGGCGCTAGCTGGCCGAGGTGGCGCCGGTTTCCGGCATGAACACGTCGGGGATGCCGTCGTGGTCGGCGTCGAGGCGTTCCTTCTCCTCGATCAGGCGGTAGTGACGGTTCCTCGCCCGCAGGACCACGGTCGCCAGCAGTGCCGCGAGCAATGACCCTGACAGAATGGCGACCTTTGAGTGGTCGTCGTGCGGGCTGCCGTGCCCGAAGGCGAGTTCGCTGATCAGCAACGACACGGTGAACCCGACTCCCGCCAGCACCGCCACACCGATGATGTCGACCCAGGCCAGGTCGGGGTCCAACGAGGCCCTGGTGGTCTTGGTCACGATCCAGGTGGCCAGAAGGACACCAACCGGCTTGCCGAGGACGAGTGCCGCGACGATTCCGATCGCCACAGGATCGGTCAGTGCGTTCAGCAGGCCCTCTGCGCCGCCGATGGCGACCCCGGCCGAGAAGAACGCGAAGATCGGAACCGCAACGCCCGCCGAGAGCGGGCGCAGTCGATGCTCCAGCTCTTCGGCGAGTCCCTCGCCGTCGGTGCGCCTCCCATCGGCGCCACGGCGGAACACGGGAACGGCGAAGCCGAGAAGTACCCCGGCGACGGTCGCATGGATTCCGGATCCGTGCACGAGCGCCCAGGTCATGACGCCCAACGGCAGCAGGATCAACCACGCCGCCTGCGGCCGGGTGACGAAAAAGTTGGAGTACTTGTGCGCCAGGAAGGCGTAGAGGGCCAGGGGGAGCACGGCGAGCAGGAGCGGGATCACCTGGATGTCGGTGGTGTAAAAGAAGGCGATGATCACGATGGCGAGCAGGTCGTCTACCACCGCGAGGGTGAGGAGGAAGATACGCAGCGAGCTCGGCAGGTGTGATCCGATCACGGCCAGCACGGCGACAGCGAAGGCGATGTCCGTGGCCGTGGGGATGGCCCAGCCGCGCAGGATCTCCGCGCCGCCGCCGAGGTTGATGCCCACGAAGATAAGCGCCGGCAGGATCACGCCGCCGACGGCTGCGGCGACAGGCACGATCGCGCGACTGAACACCCGCAGCTCCCCGGCGACGAACTCACGCTTGAGCTCAAGCCCGGCCAGGAAGAAGAAGATGGCCAGGAGCCCGTCGGCGGCCCAGGCGCCGAGGCTGAGCTTGAGGTGCCAGGGCTCGTAGCCGATCTCGTAGTCGCGGAACGCGAAGTAGGAGTCAGCGGCGCCCGTGTTGGCGAGGATCAGCGCGAGGACCGTTGCTGCGAGCAGCAGGGCGCCGCCCACGGTCTCCTTGCGCAGGATGGAGGCAACGCGGAGATACTCGGCGTAGCTGCTCCGTGCGAGGACCAATGCCCGCGGGGCGAGGGGAGGCGTGGGTGGTGGGGTTGTCACAGGGAAGTCCTCAGATTCTGGGCGCGAAGCATCAAATTGCCGACCAGACTTCCCGGCTCACCATGGCCAAGCGTACACGGGGACACGGGGCTACGAACTCCGGCGCGGCCACCGCCACGGGCCCCGCACCGGCAGCCCCTTGAGCATCTTCCGGCGGCGCAGAATGAACGATCGCACGAGCACGAGCAGAAGCGCGGCGAGGATCAGCAGGACGACGGGGGTCATGCGGCGCGCGACGGCGCGACGTGGCTGCCCGCGGTGAACTCCATCCGATGAGTCTAGGCCGGGCCGGGCGGTCTATAATAAAAGCGAACACGGGAGTCCGGTAAACCGGGCTGAGAGGAAGCTACCTGGCTTCGACCGTCGAACCTGATCTGGATCATGCCAGCGCAGGGAGGCA